>NZ_CP133765.1:0-148976 GCF_031345095.1 Peribacillus sp. R9-11
CTCGACGTTATTAATGCTGTGTATAAGGTTATCACCCGTTACTCTAGATGATTAGAAGGTGATTCTTTGAAGGTAGTAGCTATTATTCAAGCAAGAATGGGATCAACAAGGTTACCAGGGAAAGTCATGAAGGAAGTTTTAGGTAAACCTCTTCTTGAATATCAAATTGAAAGAGTAAAAAGGTCCAAATTAATTAATAAAATAGTTGTGGCAACAACTACAAAGGAAACGGAACAGCCAATTGTTGATCTATGTGAAAGGTTATCGGTAGCCTATTTTCGAGGTTCGGAAGATGATGTATTAATGAGGTTTTTTGAAGCATCAAGTAAATATGAAGCCGAAGTGGTGGTTCGACTTACATCAGATTGCCCGTTAATCGATCCTAATGTTATTGATAAAATCATTTATGAATACCTATCGAATATAAGTCTGTACGATTATGTTTCAAATACGATTGAAAGAACTTATCCTCGTGGTTTAGATATTGAAGTATTCTCAATGAAAGCATTGGAACAATCTTATCGAGAAGCAAGAGACACCGTTTATCGTGAACATGTTACACCGTATATTTATCATCATCCTGATAAGTTTAAATTAGCATTTGTTAAACATCATATCGATTTAAGCTCTTTTCGCTTAACCGTTGATAAGGAAGAAGATTTAGTGCTGATTACACTATTAATTAATAGACTTTATGAAAAGAATAAAGAATACTTTACACTCGAAGATATTATTTATTTGTTACAAGATAAACCAGAGTGGGTATTAATAAATTCCCATATTGAACAAAAGGAAGTATCGAAAAGTAAAATATGTAATTCAGAATTAGAGGATTAAATATGAATGTATTTATACGTGTTGATGCCTCAATAGACATTGGAATAGGCCATGTTATGAGATGTTTAACTCTTGCAGGAAGATTAAGTAAACAAGGAAACATTGTCAGTTTTATTTGTAGAGAACATAACGGACATTTATGTGACTTTATCGAAATAAACGGATATAAAGTTTTAAGACTTCCAGCTTCTCAAGTGAATTTCAAAATTCCAAATTACACGCAACACTCTAAATGGTTAGGTGTTTCATTGAGTGTTGATGCAACACAAACAAAAAAGTTACTAAGGAAAAGCTTCGTTGATTTGTTAATTGTCGATCATTATGCAATTAACGAGATCTGGGAAGGAAGTCTTAGAGAAATTTCAAATAAAATTTTGGTAATTGATGATTTAGCGGACCGTAAGCATGATTGTGATTTTTTAATAGATCAAAATTATTTAGAGGATTATCCAAGTCGTTATCATTCTCTCGTACCACCACATTGTAAAACGTTTTTAGGACCGAGTTACGTCTTGTTAAGAGATGAGTTTTATGCCAAATGGAGTGAGCAAAAGATAAGAAGTGGATCTGTGAAACGGATATTAATTTTTTTTGGTGGAATTGATCAAACGAATGAAACTGGAAAAGCTCTAGCCTCTTTCTTAAAAATGGGTCGTAATGACATCCAAGTAGATGTTGTTGTTGGTCGGTCTAATCGTCATAAAACAGAGCTTGCATCGATTTGCAATCAGTATGATTATCTACAATTTTACTGCCAAGTGAATAATATCGCCGAATTGATGTGTCAAGCTGATCTGTCAATTGGAGCAGGTGGAACAACTACCTGGGAACGGTGTTATCTTAGTCTGCCTTCTATAGTGTGGAGTGTTGCCGATAATCAGGTGGAAATTTGTAAAACTCTAGGGAGAAAGAAAATTATCAAATATTTAGGGGAAAAGGAAACGCTTGAGCAGTCATTTTTAACGCAACAATTGGAAAACTTGATAGGAAATGAAGTTGAACGAAATGAAATGTCAAGGTTGTCCTATCTTTTTATGAAAGATAATATCGTAAACCAACAAACGATGATAAAAGAAATTGTGAGATTGGATGAATAATATGGATTATTGTTTAAGGGCATTATCTGAAAAGGATAAGGAAATGATCTTTAATTGGAGAAATACGGAGCATATTCGTATGAACATGTATAATGATCAACCAATTGCCTATGAAGATCATAGTCGATGGTTTGAAGATATGCTGAATAATCAAAAGGATTATTATCGACTTTTCATTTATCAACACAAACCATTAGGTCTCATCTCTTTTAAGAATCTTAACCAACAAAATCAAACGTGTGTCTGGGGATTTTATATTGGTGAAAGTAATGCACCTAAAGGCTCTGGTACGATAATGGGATGTTTAGGATTAGATTACGCCTTTCATTGTTTATCCATGAGAAAAATTATTGGTGAAGTCTTATCATTTAATAAAAAAAGTGAAAGGTTTCATCAAAAATTAGGATTTAAGCATGAGGGGCTTTATAAAAATAAACTTAGCAGAGAAGGGCAGTTTATCGATGTAATCAGTTTTGGATTACTAAAAGAAGAGTGGGAAATGTATAAAGGGAAATTAAACTTGAATTTTACAGCAGAGGCGTGATCACATGAATGATATCAATCTTGCAGGAAGATTGGTTGGATCTAATCATCCTCCTTTTATTATTGCGGAAATGTCAGGAAATCATAATCAATCTTTAGAACGTGCCTTAGAAATAGTTGAAGCTGCAGCTAAAGCAGGCGTCCACGCATTGAAAATACAAACCTATACTGCGGATACAATGACCTTGAATATAGATAATAAAGATTTTAAAATTGATGATAAGAATAGTTTATGGGATAAAAATAACCTCTACAAGCTTTATCAACAAGCCTATACTCCGTGGGAGTGGCATAAGCCAATTTTTGAAAGATGCAGAGAATTGGGACTCATCCCCTTTAGCACTCCTTTTGATGAAACAGCCGTTGACTTCCTAGAAGAGTTAAATATACCTATGTATAAAATAGCCTCGTTTGAAAACAATGATATCCCCCTTATTAAGAAGGTTGCTTCCACAGGCAAGCCAATGATTATATCTACAGGTATGGCAACTCTGGCTGAGCTAGATGAAACTGTTCGTTCGGCAAGAGATGCTGGGTGTAAAAATATTATTCTTTTAAAGTGTACGAGTACTTATCCAGCTACACCTAAAAATACAAACATATCGATGATTCCACACATGCAAGAGCTTTTCGGCTGTCAAGTAGGGTTATCCGATCATACGATGGGCATTGCCGTTTCTGTGGCAAGTGTTGCACTTGGGGCGACTATTATAGAAAAACATTTTACTACATCTCGAGCCGATGGTGGTGTAGACGCTGCTTTTTCTATGGAGCCGAGTGAAATGCAGGCTTTAGTAGTAGATACTGAAAGAGCCTGGCAAGCTTTAGGTCATATAACTTACGGACCGACTGAAGAAGAGCAAAAATCCATGAAATTTAGAAGATCAATCTATATTGTAAAAGACTTAAAGGCAGGCGACGTGTTGACAAAAGAAAATATAAGAGTCATAAGACCAGGTTATGGCTTAGCTCCTAAATATTACGAACATTTATTGGGGAAAAAGGTAGATAAGGTAATAAAAGCAGGTACCCCTGTGGATTGGAGTATTTTATAGTGGTTTGTATATTGGAAATAAAAAAATGTCCTTGCAGGCGATGCTTCCTTTTGCAGCCTTCTTGTTTTAAAAATTCTCGTTTCCTCAAGACCGTGTTTCTTATCCACGCTTAGTCCCCGGTTCGATTCTAACAGTTCTACTCTTGCTAGTTTAAATTCCTGAGGAATCAAATATCTTATATAGAGGTGGGGTTTTTTTGCCAAAAGTTACGGTAATATTAACAAGTTTTAATAAACAAGAATATGTGTCGGATTCTATTCGTTCAATTTTAGACCAAACTTATCAGGATTTTGAATTATTTATTATGGATGATAATTCAAATGACGAAACTATAAGTGTTATTGAACAATTTTTAAATGATGAAAGAGTAAAATTTTTCAGGAGTGATATTCAAACAATAGAGGAGAGGGTAGAGAAAACAAGATATGCAGTTTTAATCAATAAAGCACTAGAATTAGCACAGGGAGAGTATGTTACTTATGCTACGGATGATAATGTTCACCACAGGCAGAAAATTGAGAAAATGGTAGAATACTTAGATAAACAACCTAAAGCAATGGTAGTATACTCAGCATCAAAAACTTTTCATCTAAATGAGAAGGGGGAAATTACCAACGCCATTGTTAGACCCGCAAAAAAAGTTTCATGGGTTGCTTCTTGTATGACTGACCATTGTTCCATAATGCATCGAATGTCCATTCTTCCTAAAATAAAAGAAACCTTTGATTCATATTGGGATGAGGATCCTCAATTTTATAGAACAGGAGATGCTAGGTTCTTTTGGAGGATCAATCACTTTTGGCCATTTTATCCCATTGATGAGATTCTGGATTTTAATTATATAACCCCAAAATCTATCCATGCTCAATTATTTAATGATACTCCAAATGAATTTTCAAAAATGTTACCACCACAAAGAACTTGTAAAGAACTGAGAGAATCTATTAGAGCCTTTAGACGGAGGGAGGGAGGATGAACACCTATTTATCAAATTATTGGACACTTTATCAGGAGTTTGTTGAAACATTTAATCATTTAAAATTCAGAGAAATCCCTATAGTATTGTTAACTAACTTTTATCAGCAAATAGATAATGAACTTAAAATCAAAATGGAGAATAAAGACTTTCAGGCAAATTTAAAATCACCTGAATTGAATCAGGAGATGATTCAACCTTATTTTGAAAAGTGGCTTGAAAAAATCAGAGTACCTTTAATGCTTAAGACTAATAATGGGAAAATCTTAATCAATTCTGATTATACTCGTATTCCTGAACTAACTTATAATAAATGGTTTAATCCCAATGAAACAATTATTCTTTCTCGGTCAAAAAGTTCACATATTTTTGGGATTCCAAGCGAGAGTATTGCGAAATATGAAGAGAAAAATACTAAGGATATTGAAGAAATTGTAAACAATGCTACCTCCTTATTTGAAAAATTTAAAAATCATCCGGCATTTGGTAATGAATTCTTTCAACAGACATTTCTAAATCGAATACCATTAATCGTGAAAACCCTTAGTACAGTATTTAACCTTTTTGATAAACTTGATATTTCCTCTATCGTTGTGGGGACTACTGAAGATATGCAAAGCAGAGCTCTTTCTATCGTTGGCTCAATGCGAGGTATCAAAAGTATTTGTTTACAGCACGGGATATTAATGGGGGAAGAAGCGTTTATGCCAGTTTTTACTACAGTAGTTGGGGTCTATGGAGATTATGAGAAAAGATGGTATTCGCAAAGAGGACTACCAATAAATCGAATATCAGAATTAGGTCATCCTAAATTTGATGAGATTTTTACAAATTTTAGGACAGTCAAAGAAACCTTTTTTAAAAAATATGATTTTGACCCTAATAAGCAAACCTTATTAGTAATTACTGGGCCACAACTAGATTTTATCAAATTCGAAACTCTAATTAAGAATATTTTAGACAACCCAAATTTCCAAATAATAATAAAACCCCATCCGTGGGAGATGGGAAAGAAGAAATATGGAGTATATTTAGAACTTGAAAAAAAATATAAATCAATTAAAGTTTATACTTCAAGAGAAAATAACCTATACGAATTAATTTCTCATGTCGACGGGGTGGTTTCTTCTTTATCTACAGTCGTTTTAGAAAGTATATTACTTAATAAACCTGTGTTTATTTATAACTTCTTAAATAGTAATCGATCATATGATTATTTCGACAAATTAGGTGATTATATACAAACAGACCCTAATCAACTGACCAAAGTTGTGAATGATTATTATATTTCTAGCGGGCATAAGGGGATATATGAAAATATTAGAAACCTGTACTTATCCGATTCTTATAATGACGGATTTTCCGGGAAGAAATTAATCGATTTAATTAAATATTTTAACATGTGAGTGCACGATGTAAGTAAAAATCTAAACAGAATGTCTTTAATGCAGCCTTACATGTATCAGGCCTACGACCTACTAATGTATATATTAGTTGATTTTTATTTGAGACACACTTAATATCCAAAGGTTGATAATAAGCAGGTAGTTACTATAGGTGTGGTATGGGTCAATGTAATGCTGGAACTAGATTTTGTTAGCCAAGTAATGTTCCATTACAAGAGCGGAATGTATGTTACTCTTGAAGTGTAATAGTGAATTTTTTCCTGATATTGAAATATATAAAGGCAAAAATAAAATAGTTACTAAATAAGAAAAAGTTAACTTTTTATCCCACCTCCAAGGAGGTTTTTTGTCGTTTTGTCACTTTTAGGTGATGTTCTTGTTGGCAGGGGTTTATCTCCTATTGTATTTAGGAGCTCAAAAATCAAAGTGTTAACCTTAGTGGTCATGGTAAGACGCCTTTTTTTAACGCTTACATCGATCCGAAGTTTTGCAGACATTGTGAATTAGTATCTAAAGGGTAAAATTTCTTTTATTGTCGCACTATCAATAGATTACTTGTAGTTTGGATAAGTCTTATGTAAACTAAATATTTTTTTCAACACAAAAAGGCAGTCTGTCTTCCCTTCTTACACCCTCTTTATTACATTTCCACTGTTAATAGAATAGTTGAACAAGATCTTCGTAAGATTAAAAGCTATATAAACATTAAGTGTGAATAATATTGTTTAAATAACGACTAAAAACACGGAAAAAAACCACGTTCAACTCTCAAATGTGGTTTTTTTGTGTTTTCCTTTCCATTTGTAGACATGAATGCTGGGGGCATCGTTCTCTATATTGGATAAGCTGTTCCAACAAAAACAATTGGACCGTTAATTTCAGCTGTAGAACCTGGGGACAATACGGGATCTAATTGTGCAGTCAATTCATAAGTGACGGGCCCCAATCCAGGAGAAGTATCTACATTTAAAATGGAGCTCAAATATGGGGTTTGCTCATCAGTATCAACACTGGTTCCATCATGACCTTCCCAAATAATTGGTCCTCCGACTCCCCTGCGGATCCTAAAAATTATCACGAGATCAAAAAAGTTAGGTGAAATCATCGCTAAACCAGCAAAGTTAGATGAACTCCACCCTACTAGACCCCGTAATTCTACCACTGCATTTTGGGTGATAGTGACAGTAAGGGTTGTAATTGGGACTTCCACATTGGTCACTGTTATTAATCCCGGAGAAGGTATGCTTGCCGGGGCGGAAAAAGAAAAACCCACAACTCCAGGTCCTTGAGGCCCTTGAACGCCTTGAGGCCCTTGAGGTCCTTGAGGTCCTTGAACGCCTTGAGTCCCTGGAACGCCTTGAGTCCCTTGAGTCCCTTGAACGCCTTGAGGCCCTTGAAAGCCTTGAGGCCCTTGAACGCCTTGAGTCCCTTGAGTCCCTTGAAAGCCTTGAGGCCCTTGAACGCCTTGAGAACCTTGAGGTCCTTGAGCACCCTGAGGCCCTTGAACGCCCTGAGGCCCTTGATTACCTTTAGCAGGTACGTTTACATTCACTTCAACGTTTTGCTCTACCTTTTGTTCTTGTTTAGATTCGCATTTACATTGACTATGTCCGCAATCCTTACATTTTTTATCCTTACCCAATTTTGTATCCTCCTTTTAAGGAACATAACATTATACTATGAATAGGGGGAATCACTAGATTGGACAAAATCCGATAAAAGCGCCTAATTATTAAAAATACTGAACATTTTTAAATTCCTGGGCAAATGCTTATATTCACTAGACTAATTCACACTTTATCCAGCCTTTGTTACCCAGCCAATAAAGACAATATTTAAAATGTTCATTTTAATACAGTATTTCATCCATTGTACTACCTATAATAAATCTTATGTAAACTAGATATTTTTTTAAACAAAATGTGTCTATCTTCCCTTCTTCCCCCCTTGATTAAATCGACATATCCATTATGTATAGCATAGTCGAGCAAGATCTTCGGTTTAAATCGAGTTTGTTCTATGTTATTTACGATTGAAATCCTTTTGCACACAGCTAAATCCATTATTTCTGGAGGTTCAATCATAAACTATTCGTTATTATTGCATATAGATTCCATTAGGAATCTATATGCCTCGTTCAACTACTTGTAATCTTTGTACCAGAAATCTAATGTTTTTAAGACTCAAAGCTGTACTATCATTAACTGTGACCAATTTTGTTAGAATAATGACTAAAAACACAAAAAACTCCTCTTTCAAACGTGTATTTTTCTATTTGCTTTAAATACAATTTGCAGACATGATTTCTGGGGGGCATCGTTACCTATACTGGATAGGCTATGCCAACACAAAAACAATTGGATCCTTGATGTCAGCTGTATAACCTAGGGACAACGTGGAATCGATATGTGCCGTCAATGCATAAGTGACATGCGCCAATCCAACTGAAGGGTCTACATAGAACTTGGACCTCAAATATGCAGATTACTCATTAATATCAACACCCATCTCATAATGACATCCCAAAATATTGGTCCTCTGGTTCACCTGCGATTCTCCAAATCATCACAAGATTATTGAACGTCGGCGAAACTCCACCCTATCAGACCACGCAATTCAACCATAGCATTTTGGGTAATAGTGATGTTGAGGGTTTTAATTGAGGCTACTACATTGCTCACTGTTATTACAGGAGTAGACAAAAATATGCTTGCCGGTTTTGAAAATGCATAATCCAAGTTTCCTTTAGCCGCGGTTGTTCCCGTGGCTTCTGTTGTCCCTGCAGGTAGAGGTTAACATCCACTTCAACGTTTGGGCTCCCCCTTTTTGTTCGTGTTTAGATACACATTTGCATTTGTATTTACATTTACTATGTCGCAATCCTTAATTTTTTTCAGGTGAGTTTACATTCACTACAATGTTTTGCACTACCTTTTGTCCGTTGCATTTGCATTTTCTATGTCCACAATCCTTACATTTTTTACCCTTAGGCAACTTGGTATCCTCCTTTTAACAAATATTACTGTATCTTATGAACCTAGTATTAATTGGATTGGATGAAAACACCTAATTTTCAAAAATGCAGAACATTTATTAAAACTCTGAGTAAGTGCTTAAAATTCACTAGACTAGGTCATACTTTATTCAGATTTTGTTACCCAGCCATTAAAGGGGCACACGACTTTTTATAAAAATAGAACAATGTAGATAAATATTTTAGTGTGACACGAGGCCTATAAACATGAAAAGACCGCAATATATTCGTGAAGAAGAACGTTGCTGTCTTTATGCCTCTTTGTTTCTGAAGTGAAAACCAGTCATGTTCCATGTCTACTACGTGAAATAATTCATTAACTGACGGAAACAGAACGTATGGTAAAAAGGTGCTTTTTAAATTCCTAGAAACCAAAACAACACTCAAGCTGCAGCTGGGTGTTGTTTTGGTACATCTTCAATTAATTAGGCTCTACGGCCGTCCCATCAAAAGCAGATTGATAGATTTTTCTAATATCGTCTTCTAATAAAGGTAGAGGGCTTCTAGCCAAGATTCTCGTTTGCTTCACGCCGTCTTGAGTTAGGCTCTCTACAGCTGATTCCGGTACATCAAAGCCAGCTAAAGTAGGTGGGATACCAACATCTTTCACAAGTCTCTCGAGTTCTTCTACGCATTTGTATGAAGCTTGTTCTTCAGATAAGTAGGTTGAATTTCCACCTAATGCATTCAAAATATCCGCCATCTTCTTTGTGCAGCTTTTACGAATATAGGCCATTACATAAGGTAAAAGGACCGCATTTGATTCACCGTGAGAGATATGGAATTGTCCTCCTAGTGGATAAGCTAATGCATGCACACCAGCTACTCCAGCGTTAAAGAATGCAAGACCAGCTATATAACTTCCATTACTCATATCAATCCGTGCTTGCTTGTCACTTCCGTCCTCTACTGCCTTGCGAAGGGATCGACCAATTAAGCGAATCGCTTGAAGAGCTAAACCGTCAGTCGTCGGGCTTGCGTTTACTGAAATATAGGCTTCTACTGCGTGAGTTAGTGCATCAATTCCTGTTGCTGCTGTTACTTTTGACGGAACAGATACAGTCAGCTCTGGGTCAACAATCGCAACATCTGCGAGTAGATAATCGTGTGTAACAACATCTTTTGTCGTTTCTAAGGACAGAACAGAGATATTCGTTACTTCTGAGCCTGTTCCAGACGTAGTAGGAATGAGGATTTTAGGTAATCCCCTCTTCTCTATACTTTTCGTACCAGTTAAATTTAAGTAATCAGCTGCAGATCCTTCATGGCCAGCCAAAACTGCTGCTAATTTTGCTAAATCGAGTGCACTTCCTCCACCGACACCAATAACCATTTCAAACTCACCTGTTCGAGTAAAGGCAACAAGCTTCTCTCCTGTTTCTACAGGTGGTTCAGGGATTACATCAGTGTATAAAGTGACAGAATAGCCTTGCTCTTCAAGTGGAGCTGTTATACGCTCCGCTAGACCAATCTTCGCTAGCATTGGATCTGTAACGACAAGAATTTTCTTTGGTGAATATTTCTCAACTTCAGGTAACAATTGCCTCAAAGCTCCCCACCCTGTATAAGTTAACGGAGTAAAAACTAACTTTGCAATATTCATAGATATCCCCTTCTCTCTTACTCGTAATAGCCTTCATTGGATTTACGGAATGTTTTAAATTGATTAGCATCATGCCCAAACCATACTTGGGAATTTGTTTGATTGGCTATTCTCCGTATTTTTTCAACTGCATTGGAATATCCAAGAGAATCATAGATAATACCAGGTGGCTGAATGGGCGGCCCAAAGCTTTCAGCTGTATAGATAGCGTCAGAAGCTAGAATAATCCCACCGGTTTCTGGCATATTGATTTGAAGCCCCAGCATTCCCCATGCATGTCCACTTCCGAAATTTAGGATATTAATTCCTTCTGCTAATTCAAGATTGTCTTCACTGCGTTTTACTGTTTTCCATTGAAGGTTATTTTTTATCCAGGCATCAATATCTCCCCAGATATAAGCACCCTCTTTTTCGTTTCTAGCATACGTTTGAAGCGCACCGTTTAGCTCATCTTCATGAACAATAATCGTAGCATTCGTAAATAACTCTAAGCATCCAGCATGGTCAAGATGAAGATGGGATGCTACTACGTATTTAATATCTTCGGGTCTTACCTTTAGCTCCTCTAGGCGATTATGAAGATAACATTCCTCTCCCATATCAATTGGAAACATTTGTTGAGTTGCTTTTCCCCATCTGCCTTCTGGTCCCATAGAGTTAGGGTTACAAGCAGTATCGAATAGGATTTTACCTGCCGGATGGTCAATAAGAACAGTATAGACAGGGAAGTCTACAAATTCAGTTTGTGCATTCGGATTGCTTACTGTCGCTGGATTATGCATTGCAATCATCCAGTTTTTATCCATACTCATACGACCGTTGTCCATTACATAAAGTTTCGGGTTAGGCTTAACAATATGAACCATAGTGCACTCCTCCTTAAAAAGTTGTTTTTATTGTAACGAATTTTAATTCGGTCATTTCTTCAACTGCATATTTAATACCTTCACGTCCGTAACCACTGTCTTTAATACCACCATAAGGCATATGATCCAGTCTAAATGTTGGGATATCATTAATAATGATGCCACCGGACTCTAGCCTTTTGGCAGCATTCAATGCATTCATGATATTTTGGGTATAGATGGCCACATTCAGTCCATACATGGAATCATTGACCATATTAATTGCTTCATCGAACTCATTATAGGGAACGATTGAAACAACTGGAGCAAATGTTTCTTGGCAAGAAACAGCCATATCATTTGTGACATTCAGTAAAACCGTTGGTGTGAATACGGACCCTTCACGTGTCCCACCTAGACCAATTTTAGCTCCTTGCTCAATTGCTTCCTTGACCCATGACTCGATTCGGTCCATTTCTTTACGATTAATCATTGCACTTATATCGGTTGTTTCTTCCATCGGATTACCGATTGTTAATTGTTTTGCCTGTTCTATAAAGCGCTTACTAAATGCCTCATAAATTGATTCATGAACATAAATTCTTTGCAGCGAAATACAAACTTGACCTGCAAAAGCAAATGCACCTTCTACGCATCGGGGAATAATTTTTTCCAAAGGTACGTCTGGTTCAACAATTAATCCAGAATTGGAACCTAGTTCTAACGTAACTTTTCGCAAACCTGCCTTTTCTTTAATCAGCTTGCCTACCCCTACACTTCCTGTGAACGTCACTTTTTTGACTCTTTCGTCTGTAATAAGAGCATCACTGAGTTCTCTTCCATCTCCTGTAATCACTTGAAGAGCACCGTCTGGAAGTCCGGCTTGCTGGAAGATCTCAGCAATCAAATACGCACTTAAAGGTGTTTGTTCTGCAGGCTTCAAGACAACTGTGTTTCCGGCGGCAAAGGCTGGTCCTAATTTATGGGCGACGAGATTGAAAGGGAAATTAAATGGACTAATGGCCACCACAACACCTAATGGTTCCCTCCAGGTAAACCCTAGTCGATTTTCACCACCAGGCGCGGCATCCATAGGAATGGTTTCCCCGTAAATACGTTTCGCCTCTTCTGCTGCAAATTGGTATGTAGTGATGGTCCGGTCTATCTCTCCACGTGCTGCTCGAATAGGCTTACCAGCCTCAAGTACCAAAACGTGAGCTAACTCTTCCCTTCGTTCATGAAGGATTTGAACAACCTCAAATAAAATCTCTGATCGCTTATAGGCAGGCATCTCTTTCATCGTTTCATAAGCCGCCTGTGCCCCTTCAAAAGCCTTTTTGACATCAGCTTCGTCTGCCATACTAATGTTACCTATAACATCTCCACTATATGGGGAATGAAGTGCATAGGTTCTATCTTTTGTTTCCCATTTACCATTAATGAATAAACCTTTCGTCTCCATTCAGCGCCTCCTTAAACTTTTAAAAAATTACAAAATATTTTAATGCAAGAACCGTGCCAACATCCGGAATGCTGTATTTTACAGATGTTTATTCATTGTCGAAATCTGATAATGGTGATAAAATTCACCACAATAGAGGCGGTTGTAGTAGCAATAGGCTTTTAAAGGTGGTGAAATAATTCACCAGATGGTGATTATATTCACCATGCTTGGAAGGAGGCTGATGTTCCCCTGAACAAAGATATTTTAGAAAGCATTTTCTCATCCATGTCAAATGGGGTCATTCTTGTGGACCATAATGAAAAAGTTCTGTTAATGAATGCTTCGGCACAAAAGTTATTAAATTATGATCATCAAGACTACATCGGTAAAGATGTTCGCGAGTTTGAACCTAATCTACAAATCTCTCACTTTCTTCAAAGTGGTGAAAGTACAATTGGAGTGAACATGACCATTGCAGGGTTACATTGTATGGTTAACCAGACCCCCTTATATCAGGGTGACAAGTTGATTGGAGCTGTATGTGTTATTCAAGATATATCTCAAATGGAACAGTATCGCTCCCTCTTAAGTCAAATGGAAAAAATCATCGAATTTTCCACAGACGGCCTTTATGTCGTTGATAAAGAAGGATTGACACTCATTGTCAATTCAGCCTACGAGGAAATGTCAGGGTTCCAAAGGGAAGAGCTCATAGGTCATAGAATGAGCGATTTAGTGAAACAAGGTCATTTTGACCAATCCGTCTCTCTCCTTGTCTTACGGGAAAAAAAGCGGATATCGATTCTTCAACAAATTGGTCAACATAAAGATGTCATGGTAACAGGAAATCCCGTTTTCGATGAGGAAGGCAACATTCATATGGTCGTCACAAGTGTCAGAGACATTACTCAGTTAAATGACCTGACAAATGAGTTAAAAAAGGCAAAAAGTTTTTTAGAAATGAGCCCAAATCGTTACACCTTTTCCTCCGACGGAACGGATGAAAAGGTAATATTTCAAAGTAGTCAAATGAGGGAAATAATCGAGAAAGTAAAACAAATTGCTTCGTTCCCAACAAGTGTTTTACTTTCTGGCCCTTCAGGAGCTGGAAAAGAGGTTATTGCCAATTTAGTTCACCAATTAAGTGATCGAAAAGATAAGCCGTTTATTAAAGTAAATTGCGGGGCTATCCCTGAACAGCTATTAGAGTCTGAACTATTCGGATATGAAAAAGGAGCGTTTACCGGGGCGAGGCAGGAAGGTAAAGTCGGCCTCCTTGAGCTTGCAGACAAAGGAACAGTTTTGCTGGATGAAGTGGGCGAACTGCCCTTTTCCTTGCAAGTCAAATTACTTCGTGTCCTACAAGAGAAAAGAATTCAAAGACTCGGTGGAAGCAAAGTAAAGCAATTAGACATTAGAATTATTTCGGCAACTAATAGGAATCTACAAGAATTAGTGAGAAAAGGCGAATTTCGTGAAGATTTGTATTATCGACTACAAGTTATTGAATTATCTATTCCTCCATTAAGTCAGCGACCAGAAGATGTTGAAATCTTACTTGATCACTTCTTTGCATATTTTTGTAAATTATATAATGTCGAAAAGCATGTATCATCTGAAACAAAACATATTTTACAAAGCTATCATTGGCCAGGGAATGTGAGAGAATTACGGAATTTAGTTGAGAGTATGATTGTTTCAGTCCCATCGTTTACGATTGAGCCCGTGGATCTCCCCCCACATTTCAGCATTCATAGCTACTCAGAATCAGCTCATACCTTAAAACTAAGAATGGAACAGTTTGAAAAAAGAATGATTATCGAAGCTCTACAAAAGAAACCTTCGATAAGAAAAGCAGCTGAATATTTAGGTGTCGATCACTCAACCCTTGTGAAAAAAATTAAGAAGTGGAATATGACGATTCCTCCTAGAGCTTGATCTCCTTTCATACCATTGACTGGGATAATATTTAAAACTATAAACTTATGATATTTCTTTTATAGAATGTAGGATTATTTCATAATCCTACATTCTATAAAAAATCAGAGTTTAGATGCCTTCCCCTATACCAAGGTAGGCAACTTTTGAATAATAAGAGAAAAGGAAATCAATAATGGGGATAATTAATGAAAATATATTAGGGATATGAAATTATATCTTATACCATAAACCTTGATAGAATATATTATTAGGATAGCCTATAAATCTAGGACACCCTGGCATTGTCCTAGATTTATAGGCCATTTATCTCCGAAAAAAGTAATATGACTTTGGATAAATGAGATTATTTTTTCTTATTCCCTTTTTTCAACGGCAAATGATAGATGTTTGCATTATCAATCATTTTTTTTGCCAACGCAGCTGCGTCCTCTTTTTTCATAGACGGTTCTCCTCCCGATTGTCTTTTTATTCATCTTGGACAGGCTTTTCAAAAGTTATACATGCTTCCCCAGTCACTCTCATATAAATAGAATTAGCCGGGGACTAAATGACAGTGTCCTAACTATAAAATGAGATTTGGAGGGAAAAAGGATGTTAAAAGAAAAGTTGAGATCCACCCGATCGGATAAAAAACGAGATGTCAGGCCAACAATTCCGGTTACGCTAAAGGAATGCATCTACCGGATTTCCTATATCACGAATACACCGGTTAAGGATGTGTGTGTGGATATTTGCGAGGCGGGTGTCGTTTCGAAGAAGGTCATGGAGCATATGTCCGTCTATTTCCGTCGCCAGATTTGGTTGGATCAAACGTTATATAGAGGAGACTTAGCTAATGCCTCAATCAAGAGTGAAATTCCAGCCGGACAGAAGGAACGAATCACCATGCGGTTTTCCCAACGATCTTTTGAGAACATTAGGACCCTAGGCTACGCGTTGGATGTCACACCGACGACGGCTGTTGCCTTGCTGCTGGACGCCAGTGTGAAAAACTCGGATTTCATCAATGAGTATGTCCGGATTTTTTTAAGCAAACACGTGGATGAAGGTAGAATGAGGGAGCTGAAACAGGTCATGACATTCATCAATAAGAACAATCCATATGAGGAACAGATATCCTGGAGCACGATTACCTCGTTCATAGTGGATGAAATGAAAATCGGGACCAGCAATTTATCGCAATCAATCAATGGGTGGCTGGATAAACTGAAATAGCAGTACGTTTACGTACTGCTAGACTCTTCGTCAGACCATCAAACAGATACTGGGACTAAAAGAAAAACAACACAAGATTCTCCTGGTGAAGGCAAAACGCAAAAAAAATCTCGACATGTATATCGCGAATTGCTTCCAGGGTCTATGACTATGCTTAAAAAGTATAGACCCCTATTTATTCCAGTCGTCCAGGAAGAGAGAACAACCCCTTACCCCTACTTAGGCCTATCGGCAGTTAATTAAGCTGCAGAGAGTGCTGGCGTCGAACATGCCGGCAACTATACTTTACGAAAAACGTTTGGTTATTGGTTTTACAAGGCCACGAAGGATATCGGCATACTGAAGAAAAAAACCACAACTATTGTTCATTTTATTGTTTTTACACACTTGATTTGGATAAGGAATAAATAAACAGCAAAGACTAAGGCTTTTAAATCCCCTTAAGAGCCACTTTTAGCGTCCTTACTTTTCGACTCATTGAAAAAATACTCAAAAAAATTCAAACAAATGAGATAGCCCATTAAATTGGTTTAACAATGGATTTTTAACACCTCTCTAAAAAAAGAATAAGAAAACGACCCTTTTATTCACTGTCCAACCATCTCCCCATTTCCTTCAGAAAAACCGGATCAACTATACCCACCAAAATTAACAGCCTCCAATAAATAAAACACGCAGCCTCATCTAACCACGTTAATTACCTCATCTCTCCCAATTCCTTACCTTTACTACACTTTTCCTCCCCACTCTCTCTTACTTACTAATTCTTGCCCAGCCCGTTTACTCCATTTATACATATAACCTACTCTCTACTCCAACAAAATGTGAGTCCCACATAAGCCCACCCTGAATGTTGTAAGTCACACGTCATCCCATTTATAGTGAAATGTTGATATCGTTAAAACATAGGTTTTGCCTAGATATCACCCTCGGTGATATCAGTTTTTCCTTATCCTCTTCCTTTCTTTATTCATTCTTTCCAGAATTTCACAGCCTTTTTATTAGAAGTATAGACGGTGACGTGTTTTTGTTTTGCTGAAGCTCTTGATGCTGTTTTTCAACCGATTTAACTGCTTATTAACTTCAAGAAAATTAGCTTTTTCTATCTTCACTCCTCTTTTCATCTTGACTTAAATTAAAAACACAATTTAATAAATCCTCACATGTTGATTTATTAAACCGTTTCAAAATGGAAACCTATTAATAGAATACACGTATCCAACATGCGATGATCGACAGCTCATCCCTTATATAAACAGGGCGCAATTTTACATAGAATAAAATCTGCGTTTTTTGAACCAAAGAAGTTGGTTGATTTGCTAAAGCAAAGTTGTATAAAACGGACAAATCTCTTGGCAATTTACACTTTTATTTTTACAAAAGGTACTTACAACAGCGCACATCTTATGAATTGATATAAAAAAGGGAATATCCTTTTCGACTTGAAGAAGAATTGGTGGAAAACAAACTTTTTCATTAAGAGTTTTCTATGGGTGTCCAATCTAGTATAAAACCAGATTCATATAATATCTCAGAGTTTATAAAGGGGGGAATTAATTTGGCTAAGGATAAAAAATGTAAGGATTGCGGACATAGTAAATGTAAATGCAATCATAAAAAATGTAAGGATTGCGGACATAGTAAATGTAAATGCAATCATAAAAAATGTAAGGATTGCGGACATAGTAAATGTAAATGCAATCATAAAAAATGTAAGGATTGCGGACATAGTAAATGTAAATGCAATCATAAAAAATGTAAGGATTGTGGACATAGTAAATGTAAATGCGAATCTAAACAAGAACAAAAGGCAGAGCAAAACGTTAAAGTGATTGTAAACGTACCTGCTCAAGCACCTCAAGGTCCTCAAGGTGTTCAAGGAGCTCAAGGACTTCAAGGTGCTCAAGGATCTCAAGGTGCTCAAGGAGTCCAAGGTGCTCAAGGACCTCAAGGAGCTCAAGGAGCTCAAGGTGCTCAAGGACCCGGCGTAACCCCTGCATTTGGGTCATTATATTCAAGTGATGATGATGGTAAATTAGCTAAAGAAGAAGTTGCTATGGATTTTGACTTCCCTGGTCCAGTTTTAAATGTGCTAGCAAATCCAGCAACAGATTCAGTAATTATACTGATCGGTGGAGTATATGAAATAAGCGCAGACGTGTTAATATCAACTTTTGAGGGAGTAGTACAATTTGATATTAGAAGTAATAATGTAATTATGCCCGGTTCGCGATTTACAATATTCGGCAACGATATCTTCAATACTATCATCACAACCGGAAAAACGTTCCAAGTTCCTTTAGTTATAGGCGATAGCATAACAGTAGTTCCGTCGTTTGTATCCGGTTCTGTTTTTTATTTCTCCGCATCACTTACTGTAAATCGTATAGGGCCTTAAGGTCATGGCAAGGCTCCCGTTTTTCATTTCGACTGTGCTTGAATCCCGTTACTGCCAGCTTTTTTATGTAACAATCCTTTATGCTATGTTATTAGTTGAAACGGCTGCCAACTTTAAACATTTACAAGGACTTTTCTATTAATTTTTTGATTTTTAATCAAATTCCCTTTGTGATTCACGCTTTGTCAAACATCAGCCCACTATAGGGACATAAAAGGGATATTGAACAATAGCCAATGATCTCATCAAATATCTTCTTTTTTATGCTAAGTAGGTGTCCTATGTCAGTAAACTTTTAAAAAATACGAGTCCCCATAAGCCCACCCTATCAATGTTGTATGTCCCACGTCAGCCCATTTATAGTGAAACAGTGATATCAGTATTTCCTTATACTTTTATTCCTTTCTTTATTCATTCTTTCCAGGACTACATAGCCTTTTTATCAGAGGTATAGACGGTGACTTGTGTTTGGTTTGCTGTTTTTCAACCCGATTTAACAGCCTATTAACTTCCAAGAAAATCAGCTTTTTCTTTCTTCATATCTTCCCCCTTTTTCATTTTGCTTAAAGTAAAACACAATTTATCCTCTACATGTTGATTTATTAACCCGTTTCAAAATGGAAACCTATAATAGATTGACATATCCAACATGCCAAGATCGACAACTCATCCCTTATAAATAACAGGGCACAATTATACATAGATTAAAATACGTTTTTCAAACCAATGAAGTTGGTTGATTTGCTAAAGAAAAGTTGTAATAAAAAGGGCCAATACCTCGGCAATTTACACCCTTAGTTTATCCTGACTGAATCGATGATTGAAAAAATTTAAACACCGAGAAAGCCGTTTAAATCGTTCTAACTTTATAAAATCGTTCAAAGACCATCTTAAACACGCAAAAAAATATGTACTGGTGTCCTCTTAAAAATATCAATTATTAAAAGTTAGTAGAATGAAATGAGCTCCCTTTACGTTGAGGCTGTTCTTTTTTGATAATTATTTGTGATAATATGTAACATTTGATTTTGCTTCTGTAAATTGTAATAACCTTTCTAAACATAATAAAATTGCTGTGTAGCCCAGAGACAAGTAAGCCTAATAAACCCGTGTTGAGCCCGCAATTCCTTGATTTAATAAGGGCCATAATCTAACCTCAAAATCAACTTCACTTAACAAAAAAGTCATCTATTAGGAAGTTAGATTCCTGATAGATGACTTTTGAAAAGTTTATTTGATTTTAAAGATAGAAATCCATAGTATACCAAGAGAGTTTCATATTAAATGCAAGAATCATCGAATGTTTTATCTGATAAAAAAGATATAGTGTCTGAAAGTGAGTACTATCATTAATACGTACTATTAATTGTATATAATTATCCCTTCAATGTCCCCTCATTCTTTCAATATAGGGATTAAAGTATTCAATCTTTAATGTCCTTCCATCCTTTACTTGTCTAGTTCCATTTCTTTTTTTAACCGGTCTACGAAATTCTCATTGATATAATCTCGGACAAATTTGTCCTTTTTCTCCAAATCGATGTCTTTTCTGAAAAATCCAATTCGCTTCAGGCGCTGATCGTCAGGTAACCTGGTCCAAGCCTGGTTCGCTTCTTCTTCCAATGAGCTTTCAATTTTCCTTTGAATCACCATGGCTTGAAAGCTTTGATTCTTTTTTTCTTCTGTTGACGGTGGCTTGGGTAGGCTTGTGATTAATTGTTTATATTGATTTTTCAGCTCTTCAATTTGGCTGGCAGCCAACTCTTCATACGTTCTTCTAACTTCCTCGGATATCTGCTTTTTTATGCTCTCTATATCGTCTACATGTGGTGCAGGTTTGTCCTCTTTTACGGGAAACGGGCGTAATTCAAAGTGATTGGGGAGATCTCTTGATATGGCGGAAAGCGCCCATTTCTCCCCCCTTCTTTTTTTGATGAATATTGCTATTTTCAAATCCAAATCATCGTATATCTTCTCTTTCGTTTCCATCGTTCGATTGATGTAATGAATGCTGCTCTTTTCCAAACGTTTAAACCAGCCATCAACCGTATTGATATGTACATGTTGATTATCGAATACTTTGTTCAGCTCTTCTACAAAATCGCTTATTCTCCAATGCCTATTTTCTTTCATGTATTAACCCTCCCCTATTTTTAGGTGCAATGGTTTATGTATTTCTATAAAAAATCGCAATTTGTGTTCCATATGTGTTTCGTGGAGTACATATTGTGTACAACATGTACATAAATGTTAGAGAACAATCTATATATGGTCCACTAATATCTTCATCATACTCTCTATTTTAATATAAAGAATAAAGAAGTTAAAACAAAATGAGTTGAATAAAATGATTCGTGTATTCTAAACTAAAACTTTTCACTCTAATTGTGGACTACATACTATATATAGACCACAAAAAGTGAGTGGATTATCGGTTTGTGTAGACTATTTATGGAGTGTTGACCATAAGTGGTGCATAAAAATAGCGTTGTTATTAGTATTAGACATCCCGTCCTGTTATTCCTCTATATTAGTGGGAGGGTTGGGCGGGACCTAGTATATTGTTTGGGATTTTCTGTAAAGGAATTTGAATGTGACTTTAAAAACCCCCATCTATGGATGGGGGTTAATCGTCTTCTTCGTCGAAATTCAAGAATGTTTTCTGAGCAAAGCTCTGAATCATGGCATTGGTCTTGAAAACAGGCTTTTTTTCCTCCACTGGTTCTGTAAGAAGTTGCTGATCGAAATCTAGTGGGGTAGTAGGCTTTGTCACTACCTGATAAAGAAGTTGACTGATCAATGCCTTCGTATTGGGGTGCTTCACCCATTCTTTTTGATCGGCAGTTAAACCCTCGGGTAGGGTAATGGAGATTTGCGCATTATCTGCATTACCCAGGGCTTTTTGCGAAACGGCCTCAACAAAAATAGGAGCAATTTCGCTGCTGAATTTCCGGCCCAATTCATTCTTCTTTTGGGTTAGATAGTCTACAACATGTAAAGGGGTATCAGGTGGCAAGCGAAAAGAGACCGTTTTTCCAGGTTCAAAGCGTTCAGTCATGGAAAATCACTCTTTGATTAGGGCTTGTTTTTGTGTGGAAATCCCTTTACTTTGCAAATACATCAACAATATCTTGAAATATGCACGGGTAATCATCCAAATGCTATCATCTTCAGATACAAAGCGAAGAGGGTAGTTCTTTTCAGATTGATTCAATTCAGATAGGTAGGGCTTCAATACAAGCGAACCACCGCCAATTTGATAAGCAAGTCGGATATCTGGGACATTCCGCCACATATCTTTGATCAATTTATATTCCTCTTTTGCAAGAACGGATAGTTCCTCATCGATGATGTCCTTGATGGAAACCCGATTTCCATTTACCCAGATATGATATTGTTCTTCAGGTTGCTCATTTGTAATGATTTCGACCAGGGTCCGACGGCTTTTAATCGTGTATTTGAATTTGGTATACACTTTGCGAATGATGTTATCAAGATAGGTAGAAACACCTTTCTTGATACCGTTACTGTATTCGTTATCAACCTCTGCTTCAGCTGAAATGATAGCAGAATCTGTAGAAAGGCCACCGATATCATTGATTAAGAGGGTTTTTCCTATCAAATCCTCATTTTTGGTGGATCCATCATTGTTTGTTGTTAAATCAACGAATGCCGCAAAACCTTCCGTGTTGACCAGCACTTGTTCAAATTTAATCCGGACGATTTTACCTTCCAAAGATGGTGTTTTCAGGAATTTTATCTCATGCTGTGAACTTTTCAGTTTCTTTCTGAATTCTTTAGCTTTGCCTTGTTTAGTTTCGTCCAGGGGCAGGCCGGTAGATAAATAATAAGAAGCCTCGATCACGCCATCTTCTTCTGTGAACTGCCCGACAGCATCATAGGCAAGGGATGTTAATAGCATGATAACGGGCTGATCGCTATCAGCTTTATCTTGGTCTGGAGTCAATTCATCGTTATTAGGATATTTGGATGCCAATTTTCCTACCGCAAAACTGCCATTTTTATTTTTCAAAGCAGAAGAAGTGATTTCTACATGCAAGGCATTCAAAGGGTTCTTTTCCATTTCTACGATTTCTCGGTCTTGTACATTTGCAATAACATTCGGTATGTAAAGGCGGGTTTCAAGGTCTCCCAAAAATCCTTTAACTGCATCATTACCTATATCGATTGATACGAATCTAGCCATATTAGTAAGATTCCTCCTTGGTATTTTTGGATTTTTATTCTACATCCCTTGCAATTGTATGCAATTTGCATACAAAAGTCAATAGTGCATGCAAATTGCATACACTTATCGTTTAATTAATTCTAATAAAGAAGACGTCTTAAGATTAGGTGGGAAATGTAGTTTTATTTTCAATCATGCTGCTCAAAACGAAGAGGGTTTAAGGAACTGGTATTTTCTTGGCTATTAGGGATAAATAATAGTCCATGTCTTGTTGAGTTAGATTTTGCTCGACAAATGGGACAGTATAATTGAAACAGGAAATAAGGGAATGATGGAGAATTTAATTTAACAATCTTCTAATAGAGCAGATTTAATGATTATTAAAAGAACAATAATCCGTGGTGTTCTTTTTCGCCAACGGACCATCGTTTTACCAACGGTTCTAGAATTATTTATGAAAGGGGAGTTACTTCAAAGTAGTAAAGCTCATTTTTTGTGTGCTGTTGATTTTAAAAGGCCACATATTTAGTGGCCTTTTTTTATTCTGAATTTGTCAAACTTGTTCAATGTGTAAAAATCATATTATATTTTTTTTTTCTCTTTTAGCCATCCGAGCATCTTTTCGTCATTTTTATTATTCTGGCGTTTGTTTTCTCTCCTGAGATACCGTGAGAGGGTAGTATGGGCAATGCCAATTTCCTCTGCCGTTTTCCTAATGCTCATGTTCAGAGAATCCATAGTCTCTATCATCGTTTCCGGAGACAAGCTGATTTCCATGTCCATTCCAAAATTGAATGACTGTTGGATGTCTATAGAAGGTGTTGCTGAAGGCATATCCAAGATCAATCCTGAATCATTGGAAACAGCTGATTCAACTTGAGCCAATTCTAAGTTCTTGGAAAGAGAATAAGGGTTTTCTTGATCGATAAGGTTCATTCTTTCAAGGATTTCTTCATTGACAAGCCGGTTGGAGTTGATCATCAGTTTTTTTTGATTTTCTCTTACGACCATCTCTGTCGGTAAAATGATAACATTGACCTTTGACCAGTAATTGTTCACCCATCCTTTTTTTCCAACCCGTTCTTCGTCAATCTCTTCGCTATAGGTCCAGCTCTCAATCACGCTGTCCGCCTTCAATTGATCCAAGACGTTTTCGAATTTATCCCTGATTTGTACCCCGTTATACCTGGGTGAGAAATCCATCACTTTCAATAGTGTGGACACTTTAAAGGGCTGCTGCAGAGTCCTTTTAAGGGTCCTGATTTTCCACTGGAGGTTCAAGTATCGGGTTAATCGTTTATGTTCCCTTTGAGTAAAATGGCTGTATTGGAATACTTTCAGATCCAATACTCCAAGTGATTGGTTTGGTCCATCCAGGTAGGGGGTCAAGATAGGAGAGGGTTTCACTTGCACCGCATAAATCCCTTTTGGCTCGCCCGTCTTTTTATCATAGGCAACTCGCATCTTTCCAATCTCGAACATCCTTTGAAAGTCCTTGAATTCATACAGTTCATTGTCCTGGATATCTTGTGTCTGGACTACTTTTACCTGTTCATCGCCAAGAGATACCCATATGCTTGAAAGGGCAGCCACCCGTTTCATGATATTGAAGCGATCCTCTTCACGAAAATCAATTTCTCTACCATGTGCAGACCGTTTCTTTAAATTTCGAAGGCGGAGGGCATCATTACTATGAAATTCGATATATCCGTCCGGACTCTTGGGTGTCACCATCCATAAGTATGTAATTAAATCAAAGAGGTCGGCTGTCATTTCATCTAAGGAATTGATGGTGGATTCAATCAGCTCTAGCCACATTTCCTGTTGATCGGAGGTGATCTCGGTTGTTTGTAATTCATGGGGACGGAGTTCAGCCAATCCTCTGAACTTTCCTCTGTTGTCGATTATCTCGGTTGCCAAAAGACCAGTCTCCCCTTCTTTGAAGTCCTTTTTCTTCGTTACGATGTCTCTCATTAAATGAAAATCCATATCCATGCTGGAATAAATGTAATCCCGGTGGAGGGCTTCATCAATTTTTTCTTCGTTTACGCTACGCTTAATTTCATCCGTAGGAAATTCATTGATAAAGTGCCCGGCTAAAATGACCTTTATGGTGTCTTTATAGGCGTTCACTGCTTTTTTTATCATGTTTTTGCTGATAGGTTGTTCAAAGTATAACGTCTGGGTGAACAAGGAGTAGAGGGCGCGAAAACTCAATCCCATTGTATAGCCAGGAGCCTGTTTCCTCACTTCTTCCTCAGTCATATGGTAGGCTTCCTGTTTCCATTTCTCCAGAATATAACGCCGGTCATCAAATAAGGCCTTATTTTCTTCGTATATTGATATTTTTAAAAGTTCATAGTTTAAAATCAGAGAATCAGGTATGTTTTCATACTTCATCGATAACATCCTTTCTAGTACATGCAAGGCATTCTATAAAACTAGTAAACGTGGTGCATTCTATTAGATTCATGCAATAATGCACCACTCTTTTGCTATTATAGCAAGGATTTATGGTTTATCGTAATCAAAATGCACCAATTAGTACACAGAGACCGCAGTTTTTTTAGAAAAAGCACCAATACAGTTCAAAATAGAGCAATCATACTGGTATGTTCAATAAATATATGTAGAGTGAATGCACCAATTCATCTCGTGTTATATATCCGTAAAATCATCTGCGTAACAAATTGAATGAAAGGTGTATGGAACGATGTGCACCAAACGCACCGTTTTTTTGATTCTGAGCGGAACCTGCCTATATAAACCAATCTTAAATGCACCATTTGTAACACATGAATGGAACGTTGAGCGGAACCTGTATACTAGATCAATCCATTGGTATATCTAGCATTCAATCATTTTTGTACAGACATTATTCATAGGAACCCTCCTGTGAAATTGCAATTTGAGCGGAACCTGTCTATCTGATATGCACCACCTTCTTATATAGATGAGCGGAACCTGTGTAGCATTTATCAGAAGAGAAATAACTCAAACCTCTGCCATTACAAGGTTTTCAATGTTTTTCTCTATTCCGTACTTTAATCAAAAATGGAACATTTCGACTCATTTCGGTGCAATACTTGAGCGGACCTTGCATAGAAAAAAAAAAGTGATTTTTTTTTACCCCTTGGGGCTCTAAGCTTCAAGGGGCTTTTTTTTTTGGTGCATTTCCCTTAGAGAGCACCATTTTACAAAATTCGATTTCGCTATACTGATAGGAGCAAAAAAATGTACGACAACTGTGATCATTTCAGCGATTGAATTGGGGTCACGGTCGTAAATAGCCAGCGACATGGATCGTTTTTTGCACCACTAATTAAACTACATAACTTCAAAAGGAAGAAGGTGACATAGATGGGGATAAGGGAAATTGGGAATAAAACAGGCCATGTTGTTTCAATCGTTGAAATCATGCAGTTCATGACACATAACAGTCTTTTTTTATATAAGAAAAAGGGCTCTACGGCCCTCTCTGATAGACTGGCAGCCTATGAGGCAAGGGAAGGTAGTAATCTACACAAGAAGGGCGCTGTCTTTGTCTCTCCATCGAAAGCCGACCTCACAGAAGGAAAAGGCTATGTTGTCACCTCATATGAAACGCTTCAGGAGAAACATCAAAAATTGACTCACTGGACACCCAACACCTATCGCGGTGGTGCATACTATGACTTCAAGAGACGACTGATCAAAGGTCATACCCGTGAAAATCTGAAGCAGATCAATGTCATGGGCTTTGATATCGATACGAAGGAAGTAGATTTGTACGCGCTTTATTTGGGCTGTGAGGAGCTGGGGTTGCCTCGTCCAAACCTATTACTGGAAACACCGAGAGGTTTCCAGGTCTTTTACGTTTTAGAAACGCCATTTTATATACATAAAAATCAAGATTACAAGTCTCTGAGAGTTGCAGAACGATTGTCCGACAATATTCGTAAAGCCGTTTCCAAGTATGTACCGGTGGACAAGAACTGTGTGCCTTTTGGCTTTTATCGAATCCCAAGGGAAGATAATGTCCTGGATTTCTTTGACGAGCCAGCAAACACTAGAGAACTTCTTGCCTGGTCCAAGCAATTCGAAGAACAGGAAAAAAGGAGCTTCCTTCGGGTGGTTTACGATAAGAACGATTCAGCATTTGACCAAACGTCTTCAGATTGGTATCGTGCACTAATCCTTTCGACAGGCATCCAAAAAGGATATCAAAGCGCCAGCCGTAATAATGCCCTGATGACGCTTGCCCTTGCCAATTATTCGAGTGGCCGCCCTTTGGAAGAAGCCTATGATGAACTGGACCAGTTTAATAGCCAATTGGACCATCCTTTGAAGAAAAGTGAGTTCGAGCGCACGTTGAGGAGCGCATATTCCGGTAAATATAAGGGCGTAAAACGCGCCTATGTAGATGGATTGTTGGAACTATGGACAGACGGTCGCGTTCAATTCCAAGGTAAAGAAGGCTGGTATAAATTCAAAAAACCACGCGAAGAGCGTGTCCGTTCCCATTATGATGAAAGGGAAGAGGACATCCTTGCCTATTTGACGGTTCATACGAGCCCTGTAACGCCGTTTTTAGAGGGGTCTTTACCCATGCTTGCCAAAACCTTCGGGATGGCGGTATCAACGCTAAAAGAAGTTTTGAAGCGCTCCACTAAGATAATCAAGCATTCAGTCGGTCAGGGGAGGGGCGCCTACACCCAATTAGCGAGCCGATCGATGATGTTCAGGAGTTTGTTGCAGAAGCGACAGGAACGGATTAAATATGCGCAATTGACATTTTCCGAACTATTGCCTAAACCTAATGCATTTCCACAAATGCTGATCTTTCCTTCCTTACAATCAGAATTCCTTACTTATGAGGTGGATATTCTATATAGGTCAGGGGCTTCGCCTCCTGGGAAAAGACACCTAAAATTAATAAGCCAGTCTGCCATTACATATCTATAGTATCCTCTTCTTTGGTTATATAAGAATGCATGCTTAATTCGTCTCTTTTACTATTGTTGTCAAACACATGTACGTTTATTAGATTTACAATGAGTTAAAGTTTTTATTAATAATATAGATTCATATACGTACATGGTGGGCTACTGATTGTCTTTATTATTTGCGGTTTAAAATGATGCCAAACCGAATCCTATAAAGGACGGAATACCTTCAACAGGAATGGACGGCAGTTAGACGTCATGCAATCATCGGAATCAATCGGGCGTCTGTCTGGAACTATTAGAGACCTTGAATATTCCATTCAAATTGATGTGAAACATTTTGCGGAAGTGATGAAGCAAAATGTTATTAACCTTGTTTTTCAAAGCTACAACTAGAGTGTGGGATATATTCTAACGAGGTAGCCACTTAAATATGTGGCTGCTAGGGAAGGGTGGATAGGATACGAATTATGTGAACTATGTTATGCACTATTACAATGGTGGAATTGGCAGAGTGGTTGTCGTGGGAGACGGTTAGCAATTTTTTGATGTAGAAGAAGCAAATAACATGATGAAACAATATCTTGTCGATCCTACATATCTGGCTTTGTTTTATTGCGAATGATCGGTGTACATTCGCAGCTTTCCCGGTTGTAGGCTTTGTATATCCACTATTGAGATTTTAACAATTCCTAAAGATTGGGTAAATCTATCAAGTTTTTAACTTTAATAGATTATGATGAAAAAAGTTAGTTGAAAAATGGAAAGTGAATCTTCACATTAGGATTATCTCTATTTACATCAACATCTGTATTTGCAGAAAGGAACAAACATAAAGACAAAAAGCCTTCCTTTGAATTTGGGCTTATTACCGATATCCAATATTGTGATTGTGATGCAGCGGGTGTACGCTATTACCGGAATTCGATAAGCAAACTGCAGGAAGTAACAGATGAACTCAATCAGCATGATCTTAAGTTCACCGTACAAATGGGCGATATGATCGACAGGAATGTGGACAGTTTTAATACCATTCTTCCTTATTTCAACAAAATTGAAGGTCCCCAATATAATGTGCTTGGCAACCATGATTTCGCAGTACCAACAGACCAAGTGGTTGACATTTTAGGAATGAAGAATCAATATTATGACTTTTTTGAACAAGGCTGGCGTTTTGTCGTGTTAGACACCAATGACCTGAGTCTGTATGCAAATGAACCGGGTTCTGCGAAATATCAACAAGCCGAAAAGATGTATAATCAACTACATGCGTCCGGAGCGAAAAATGCTCAGACCTGGAATGGCGGAGTAGGCTCCGAACAAATGACATGGCTACATAATGTTCTTAAAAAATCGGCTAAAAAGAATGAAAAAGTTGTGGTGATTGGGCATCATCCGGTATATCCTGCCAACGAGCACAATGCATAGAATGACGCTGAAATCATGCGGGAACTGGAGTCTGCGGGCAATGTAGTGGCTTATTTCAACGGGCATAATCATGCAGGCAATTATGGCGAGAAAAACGGAATCAAATATGTGAATTTCCAAGGAATGCTGGATACATCCGATACCAATGCGTACCCTGTAATCCAAGCTTTCAAGGATCGCTTAGAGATTGATGGTTTTGGCCGGGAGCCGGACCGCACAATCAAGGTGAATAGTACCATGAACACGATCAAGAGCAACAAAATGAAAATGACGAACATTAATAGATAGCATCGTTTACCAGAATAAAACAACCAAAGGGGCGAGCGGAAATCCGTTTGCCTCTTTGGGTTTGTTTGTCCTAACAATTTCAAAGTATTTTATTTTCTAGCACTGTTACGCAGAATGTTGATTTTTTTCTAGTCATTGTAGTGTTTTTCATATATTTTACAAGAGGTTTAATAATGTGGAATATAAGTTTTAATATGTATGTTGATATTAAAACAATATATTTGCTAGAAACAGTTTATTCTTCGAAACTATGATACTGGAATAAAAGAAGAACAGTTTTTATGCCCTAAATTTTAAATGTAATAATAGTTTTTTTAACAAGCTTTACAAACAAAGACCGTCGATTTTTGGTCTCTTTTTTTTGATTACAATCAATAACTAAGTTTAATAGAGCTAAAAAGAAAGGCTGGTTATGCAAGATTCCAAAATCTATTACTACCGAAAGGGGGCTGTATTCAGCTATAAGATACCTGATGATTTGGATGAAGATGTTATATCTCAAACAAAATTCATGCAGTTGACTAGAGAACCTTTTACTATATTAATGCATATAAAAAGATAGGGACACTGGCACTTTTTATATCATTGACATCTGTTAAATAATCATTATAGAGGCGTTCGTTTTTTTTTAAAGAGTAGGTTTAAAGTTTGCCTCTAAGGAAAACACTTCAGTGGTATTCTGTTGATTATAGTAACTGCTTTTTGTTTAGCTGTGGTAGTGTTTTCAAAAACGTATAGTCATAATTGTTATTTTATTAATATAGCAGGTTATTAATTAATAACTCTTATCGAGAGGTGGAAAATATGAGGGCTGATGCTGTTTTTGAAGGTGGTGGAGCCAGGGGAATTGCTTTTGTTGGAGCTATTCAAGCTATGGAAGAGGAAAACGTAGAATGGGAAAGACTGGCTGGAACATCTGCGGGAGCTGTAATAGCTGCTCTTTTAGCGAGCGGTTATAAAAGCTATGAAATTAGAGACCGATTAAGTGAAATTGATTTTTCAAAGCTTCGAGGGAAAACGATTTTAAATCGGATACCTATTTTCGGTACCTTTTTAGAGCTTATGGTTCATCTTGGAATTTACAAAAACGATTATTTGGAAACGTGGATGGATTCACTTCTTTCGAAAAAAGGTATTAAGACATTTGCGGATCTTCCAGATGGAAAGTTGAAGATTATTGCTTCTGATGTTTCGAATGGCCAAATGCTAATTTTGCCAGATGATTTGGATCGCTATAGTATGACTCCTGCTGATTTAAAAGTTTCGACAGCCGTTATGATGAGTGCATCCTTGCCATTTTTCTTCCGTCCGGTTATTTGGAAATCAAAAGACCGTAACAAATCCTACATTTTAGATGGTGGCTTACTTAGTAACTTCCCAATATGGATATTTGATACAACAGAGCAACCTCGTTTTCCAACGTTCGGATTCCATTTTGTTAAAGATGAAGTTAACATAGATGCGGTTATACCAACGCCGATCCATCTTTTCAAAAATATATTTAAAACGATGCTTCAAGCCCATGATTTAAGATATATGAACGAAGAAACGATTGAACGCACGATTCAAATTCCAACTGGCCACATCAATGCGACTGATTTTGAACTGAATGAAGATGAAATTGACTTTCTCTATAAATCAGGCTATAACTCTGCAAAAGAATTTTTGGCAAATTGGGATTTTGAACAATATAAGATCAAACGAATAACAAATAGGAAAGAATAGATAGAGAAAAGAAAACGCTATCGCTTAAAAACTGAGCAAGAGTGGTACAAGCTGAGCTGTTACAACGGCTCATTTTTTTATTGTGCCGAGGCAGGTTAGCATTCTTGTAGAGCGATAATTATAGGCTTTGAAAAATATAGAGCCCCCTCCTGCATCGAAAGCGTTGTAAATCGGCCAGTATGTTTACATTTCGTTTTTTCATCGTCCAACACCTCGAATATAGATCCGCAATCTCAGTATCATCATCACTTTCATATTCTTTGGTGATCTTGTAAAATGAGATCTTTTTCTTCCAAGTAACCTCAGTTCCCTTTTTTGCTACATCTATAGACTCATAGTCTTTTTGATCATAAAATAAAAACCTGTCATATAAATGACAGGTTAATTCTTTAATTGGAAAAATTTTCAGGAAATGATGGTTCATTTCCTGAAATCGTTCATCTACCCATGAAACAAATAGCCAAATACAATGCTCGAGTCTTTTTATGAAGGAGTATAAGATAGACTGGCGCTAAACGAGAGCTGTGTAATATCAGCTGCTGAGGGATCAGTCGATGCAAGAGTCCTTACACGAATACCAATACGATCACCCGCTGCGACTGTTAATGATCCGAGATTTATATTGGTTGCTGTACGGAAAGTACCGGCAGTAATAATATTATTAGGAAATCCAAATCTAAGCGAGCTAGTCAGCGGAGTTGTCACGTAAGGTGAAGAAAGATGATCAATCCCATTATTAGGAACTGAAGGTGCGACGAAAACTGTAAAATCATATTGAAGACCTAGAGTATTTATAGAAACCACTGAAGCAACCAATAAATCTGCGCTTATTTGTAAATTTTGAACGGTTCCCGCAAAGGGAATTGGGAAAGCAAAACCACCTGCTTCTGGTGGCATAGTTGATTGTCCAGAACCATCAATAACTTCAACCGTGTGATTACCGAAGCCCATTAAAATTGGAGCAGCTGATACTACTGTAGCCCCACTGAGGATAATACCCGTTGAAAATGGAATTAACCCTCCAGATCCTTGAGGTCCTTGAACGCCTTGAGGTCCCTGATTGCCTTGAGCACCAGTAGCACCTTGAGGTCCTTGTTCACCTTGAGCACCAGTAGCACCTTGTGGCCCCTGGAATCCTTGAGGTCCTTGTTCGCCTTGAGTACCAGTAGCACCTTGTGGCCCCTGGAATCCTTGCGGCCCTTGTTCGCCTTGAGCACCAGTGGCACCTTGTGGCCCCTGGAATCCTTGAGGTCCTTGTTCGCCTTGAGCACCAGTAGCACCTTGTGGCCCCTGGAATCCTTGCGGCCCTTGTTCGCCTTGAGCACCAGTAGCACCTTGTGGCCCCTGGAATCCTTGCGGCCCTTGTTCGCCTTGAGCACCAGTAGCACCTTGTGGTCCTTGGAATCCTTGCGGCCCTTGAACGCCTTGAGCACCAGTAGCACCTTGTGGTCCTTGGAATCCTTGCGGCCCTTGAACGCCTTGAGCACCAGTAGCACCTTGTGGTCCTTGGAATCCTTGAGGCCCTTGAACGCCTTGAGCACCAGTAGCACCTTGTGGACCTTGTTCGCCTTGTGGTCCTTGAACACCTTGTGGTCCTCCTGAGGGTCCTTGAGTACCTTGAGTACCTTGAGTACCTTGAGTACCTTGAGTACCTTGAGTACCTTGAGTACCTTGAGGTCCTTGAGTACCTTGAGTACCTTGAGTTCCTTGGGTTCCTTGAGTACCTTGAGTACCTTGAGTACCTTGAGGTCCTTGAGTACCTTGAGTACCTTGAGTACCTTGAGTACCTTGAGTACCTTGAGTACCTTGAGCACCTTGAGTTCCTTGAGTTCCTTGAGTTCCTTGGGCACCTTGAGCACCTTGAGTTCCTTGAGTTCCTTGAGGTCCTTGAGCACCTTGAGTTCCTTGAGCACCTTGAGGTCCTTGAGCACCTTGAGGTCCTTGAGCACCTTGAGATCCTTGAGTCCCTTGAGGTCCTTGATTACCATTAGCAGGTACGTTTACATTCACTTTAACGTTTTGCTCTACCTTTTGTTCTTGTTTAGATGAGCATTTACATTGACTATGTCCGCAATCCTTACATTTTTTATGGTCGCATTTACATTGACTATGTCCGCAATCCTTACATTTTTTATGGTCGCATTTACATTGACTATGTCCGCAATCCTTACATTTTTTATGGTCGCATTTACATTGACTATGTCCGCAATCCTTACATTTTTTATGGCCGCATTTACATTGACTATGTCCACAATCCTTACATTTTTTTTGATCGCATTTGCATTTACCATGTCCACATTTTGAACATTTTTTATCCTTACTCAATTCCTCACCCCCCTTTCCATTAATTACATAATATGGAACTAAAATTAAATTTGATTGGATTAAATTGGTTAAGTTGATTAAATTGGACGAATAACTATTATGTAGGTGACTAGCGCCATTGTTCTAGGAAGTCTATGATTATGCTAAAAACTTCCAGAGTCCTTATTTATTCCCGTCCGTCCAGGAAGGGAGAATACCCCATTCCCTCTTCTCAGGCCTATGGGCAGTTAATTAAGGCCGCAGAGTTCACTGGCGTGGAACATGCCGGCAACCATACTTTACGAAAAACGTTTGGCTATTGGTTTTACAAGGCCCACGAAGGATGGGGATGCTGCAACAGATCCTGTAGCATTCCCATCCTTCTGTCACACTTCGTTATATTGGCATTATGGAAATCTATTAATAGATCGATATATCCAACGTTCCAAAATCAGCGATAGTTTATCCCTGGTAAATAAACAGGGCGCAATTATATACATTGTTTAAAAACTACGTTTTGCGAACCAAATGATGTTGGTTGATCTGCTAAAGCAAAGTTGTAATAAAACGGACCAATCCCTCGGCAAATTACACCTTTAGTTTATCCTGGCTAAATCGATAAAAACTGAGGTATGTAGTTAGAAAGAGCATAAGGAAAAACTGCCCCCAACTATGTTGTGGAACTAGGCAAAGCCTAGTGTTTAATGGGTGAATTAAATTCTTATAGTTGCTGACCTGGGGCATCTAATTTTATCAAGTGGGTTTACATAGGGCAGATGTGCAGGGGAAAATAATCTTAAAGTAGAAGAATATCTCTCAAAATAAAAAAGACTTGATTTTCAAGTCTTTTTTATTTTCCCGGATTTTATTTTCTCTAAATTATTTAACACATAAATGGAATGATAGTAACAAACGGTAAACCACCTACTTAAAATATAGAAGGTTTTACTGGGGACCGTCAGCAAAACGCGAATTTACAACGTTAACGGGATCTGGATACAAAAATAGCCGATTTTCACCACGTTAAGGATGTAATCGGCTTTAGAACTATTCTTGATTTAAAGACAGCAATGATTCTAAGTTGGTAACTCCTTTTGGATCGAAGCGATACTCTCCAAGGAAGTTGATATGTTCCCATCCTAATGGAGATATATGCTTTAATAAATCCTCCCGTAACATTCCTTTACTTTGAAGTAATTCGGTAGGTTTGCCTAGATAAATTGTATTCCATACACTAATTGCATTAATCAAGATGTTTAAAGCACCTGATTTGAGAAAACCGATTTCTCCCGTATTGAGAAATCGGTTTTTTATTATTCATAAAAACTGCCTTAAATGCTTAGACTTAGCAAGTGTAAAGCTGCCCAAATAAATGATATGAATAAAATTACTTGACACATTCCTTCTACTTCGTAATACTATATAGTAGTACTAAGTAATGATAAGTAGTTTGTAAGGAGGATATATGAAACATCTAACGGAAATGCTTAAGGGAGTTCTTGAAGGTGGGGTGCTCCAAAAGATTCAAACAGGAGAAACCGGGAACCTACATGTACAGCTGCTGGATGGGAATGATCCGCGGTGTAATCATTTTGAAAGAAGCATAGGAGGAAGTAAAAGCTCCATAAAGAAAATCGGCTGTATCCAATGGGGATAGCTGGTTTTAAAAATATTTAGAAAATCCAGTGTGACCTACTACGTGTTATGATATACCTGTAGTAGGTCACACTGGATACCGACACCACTGAATAGTGAGGTTGCAAAAATATTTTTAAGAAAAATAGTTGACACCTCCGCTACTCGGTGTTACAGTGTACATGTAATAAGCAATACTGAATAGCATGATTTCCCAAAAGCTATTCAGTAAAAATTTCCCTTAGTACTAAGTTATACTGAATATAAGTCAGACAAAATAGAGGAGGCTCTGAACATGGAAAATTTAACTGAAATGCTGAAGGGTTCTCTGGAAGGCTGTGTGCTGGAAATCATCAGCCGCCATGAAACCTATGGCTACGAGATTACCCGACGCCTGAACGAGCTTGGGTTTACTGAAGTCGTGGAAGGGACGGTCTACACCATCCTCGTGCGATTAGAAAAGAAAAAACTGGTAACCATGAAAAAGAAACCGTCAGATATGGGGCCGCCCCGCAAGTTTTACTCACTTAATGAGGCTGGCCGCCAGGAACTTGAATTATTTTGGGAAAAATGGGATTTTCTATCATCAAAAATCAACGTCTTGAAGTCAATCTAGCTTCATAAGATATTCCGTACGATATTTTTGGAGTGTTTTGTTCAGCTTTATAAAAAAGGAGGAAAAATAACATGATGGAAATGTTCAAAAAAATGATTGGTGATAAAAAAGAATACAAGATGATGATGGCACGGGTTGAAGCCCTGCCAGAGGACTACCAGTTTGTATTTAAGAAAATTCAAAACTACATGTGGAATTTCTCAGCGGGTAGCGGGATGGATATGCTGCACATTCAGTATGAATTAATCGAGTTGTTCGAAGCCGGTGCGGCGGAAGGCAGACAAGTGCTGGAAATCACTGGGGACGACGTGGCGTCCTTTGCCGACGAACTAGTGGCAAACGCTAAAACCTATGCCGCCAAGTATCGTGAAGATTTGAATCAGAGTATCATGAAGCGATTGGGAAAAAATAAATTCAATAGATAATACCGACTGAATAGCTGGTTACAAATGTGAATTGCCACCTTCGCTATTCAGTTATATTTTCAATCGGTAATAAGTTATACAGATTATCAGTCAGACTATATAGAAGAGTATAGGCAATCTAGCTCCGCAAGGCGCTTTTTATAAGGAGGAAAAATAACATGATGGAAATGTTCAAAAAAATGATTGGTGATAAAAAAGAATACAAGATGATGATGGCACGGGTTGAAGCCCTGCCAGAGGACTACCAGTTTGTATTTAAGAAAATTCAAAACTACATGTGGAATTTCTCAGCGGGCAGCGGGATGGATATGCTGCACATTCAGTATGAATTAATCGAGTTATTCGAAGCCGGTGCGGCGGAAGGCAGACAAGTGCTGGAAATCACTGGGGACGACGTGGCGTCCTTTGCCGACGAACTAGTGGCAAACGCTAAAACCTATGTCGCCAAGTATCGTGAAGATTTGAATCAGAGTATCATGAAGCGATTGGGAAAAAATAAATTCAATAGATAATACCGACTGAATAGCTGGTTACAAATGTGAATTGCCACCTTCGCTATTCAGTTATATTTTCAACCCGGTAATAAGTTATACAGATTATCAGTCAGACTATATAGAAGAGTATAGGCAATCTAGCTCCGCAAGGCGCTTTTTATAAGGAGGAAAAAAGTATGAGCAATGCAGCGATTTCTGTAAAAGGGTTAAAAAAATCCTTTAAAGACAATGAAGTCTTAAAGGGGGTGGATTTTGAGGTGCGGCGTGGCGAAATTTTCGCACTGCTGGGCTCAAATGGAGCGGGCAAGACGACGACGGTCAACATCCTCTCGACTCTGATGAAGGCCGATGGCGGCGAAGTAGGTATTTGCGGCTTTGACGTCCAGCGTCAACCGGATCATGTTCGCCAGAGCATCAGCCTGACAGGGCAGTTCGCAGCTTTAGACGGCATGCTCACAGGGCGGGAAAACCTGATGATGATCGCCAAGTTGCGGGGAGTTTCCAATCCCGCTCAAGTCGCCGACAATCTGCTTGCAAGATTCAGCCTGACCGATGCGGCCAACCGCCGGGCGGACAAATATTCCGGCGGGATGAAGCGCCGGCTTGACATCGCCATGAGCCTGATCGGGACGCCAGCAGTCATTTTTCTCGACGAACCGACGACAGGGCTTGACCCCGAAGCGCGGATTGAAGTCTGGGATACCGTCAAGGAGCTTGCCGGCGGCGGCACGACCATCTTGCTGACGACCCAGTACCTGGAGGAAGCCGAACAACTGGCGGACCGTATCGCCATCCTGCACGGCGGAAAAATCATCACGACCGGTACCCTTACCGAACTCAAGGAGATGTTCCCGCCAGTGAAAGTGGAGTACATCGAGAAGCAGCCGACATTGGAGGAAATTTTCCTCGCGATCATCGGCAAAAAGGAGGAGATGTAAATGAAAAGCAAAACAGGGGTATTACTAGGGCGTTTAATGCGCAACATCATGCGCAGCCCGGATACGATTATCACGGTGGCGATTACGCCGATTATGATGCTGCTGCTGTTTGTCTACGTATTTGGCGGCGCCATAGAGACAGGCACGGACAACTACGTCAATTATTTATTGCCGGGAATCTTGCTGATGGCTATCGCATCCGGCGTCGCTTACACTTCCGTGCGGCTGTTTACGGATGTAAAGAGCGGGCTGATGGCGCGTTTCATTACCATGCCCATCAAGCGCTCGTCGGTATTGTGGGCTCACGTGTTGACCTCGCTTGTTTCCAATGCGCTTACTGTCGTGGTGGTTATCCTCGTCGCGCTCTTGATGGGCTTCCGTTCCAGCGCTGATATCCTGGATTGGCTCGCGGTAGCTGGGATACTCGGGCTGTTTACGCTGGCGCTGACATGGCTGGCGGTCATTCCCGGATTGACAGCGGGGTCTATGGAAGGGGCGACAGCCTACTCGTACCCGCTGATTTTCCTGCCGTTTATAAGCTCAGCGTTTGTACCAACCGAGTCGATGCCTTCGGTAGTTCGCGCCTTTGCCGAAAATCAACCGGTAACCTCGATAGTGGAATCCATTCGTGCGTTGTTGTCAAATCAGCCAGTGGGTAATGATATATGGATTGCTCTTGCCTGGTGCTTTGGGATTATGATAGTGGCTTATATCTTTGCAATGAGGGCGTATAAAAAGCGGGTATGAAGAATATGACGGAAAATATAAAATTAGCAGAGGTACAGCTACAGAGAGGGAAAATTGAAAATTTTTTCACTAAAACCAACGGGGGCGTTAGCTTAATAAGCCAAATTAAAAAATCGGTTCCTAAACATAAAAGGAATCGATTTTTTTCTATGCTGTAATTTGCTTAGCGTTGTAAATCCGCGTTTTGCTGGCGGTACCCCATCGCTATCAAGCTAAGCTAATGCAAAGTCAATTTTAGGCGAGATTGTTTCTTTTTTCTAAAGGGCAAGTGTAGGTGATTGAAAGATTTGCATACGAAATAAACCCTAACGGGTTTCACTTTTTTGAATTAAGCGGCTTTATTATCAGACATGGTACAATTGTAAACGACACCTAATATATCAAAGACCGTTTTTTTCTCATATCGATGAGATTTCCGCCCGTTTTGCTGTAGGAGATTGAACAGGCGAAGTAACACCTTTGATAGCTCTTGGGTGTTTTTTTGTATAGTTTGGAATAGAAGAAGAAAATAGTCTTTAATCATATATATGGCTTTATACTCACTAAGCTCTCGTTTTTTCTTCATGAGGAGCAATTGGCGCATTTGAAACATGATAGAAGAACAGAGTAGAATGGCAATCAATTGTCCATACAAATGGCACTCCCATCTTTCTGGTTTTATCTTTTTACACTGATGAATTTGAAAGAATGATTTCCATGTTTTAAATAAAATTTCGATTTGCCAACGTAAAGAGTACCAATCATGTACTTGTCCCATCGGGACAATATCTGTAGGGGTGTTTGTCATATATACATTGATACCACTGAGTCGTTTACTACGAGGAGAATACTTCATTCCTTTCTTTTTTTCTCTTACAGCTTGATCTTGTAATCGTTTTTGTTGTTGTTCTTTTGTTAGCCGATGAACAATCACACGAGTTGGTACTTTATCAGTCATTCCTACATAAGCGTCGGATATCTCGCATGTTTGTCCTGGTTGAAGTGAGTTCATTAAGACCTCCATATCTATCTGTATATACTCTGGACCTTTCTTGATTCTTCCATCTTGAAAATAATCAGGATTGGGATTTTTTTGATAAATACGAGTATTTGATTTAATACGAGAGATATAGTAAGCCTTTTTATCTTGTATATGTTGAAGATCTTTCAAGTGAAAATAACCTAAGTCACGGATACATAAATTGTCACAGTTGGGACACACAGAGAACCATAGGTTCGATCATGTTGTTTACCTGGACCTGTATGAATATGTAGGAACTGTCCGCTTAATAGATCATACTCAAGCTGAATCTTCACCCCGGCTGTATGACTGCATCCTCCTGCACCTGGATAAACAGATGAAAATACATCGGGAAGTTGAAATGCAGTTGAATCTAGGATACGAATACGCTTAAAAATAGAAGTGTATGGAGAAGAGAGCAGCTTAGTTGAAGATAACTTTTGGTTGAGAAGTTCAGCTAACACTTGTTGTAGAAATTGCACGGCTGTGGCATTAAATCGTTGATTCAGTCCCTCAGGACTGATAAGTACTTCTGTTGATGCTTCTAAACAACTACATAACTGGGTTAAAGAGGTTTTAGCGACATTTTGACTCATCCATACACATAAAGCAACTAAATCTTTTGCTTGGTACTTACTGGTTCGTTGTACAAAACCAACATCTCTAGCAAGATCCCGTAAGGTATTTGGAGATAAAAAACTTTGAATCTCTTGAGCAAATAGTTGTAATTCGTCAGACACAGAAACAGACATAAAAAACGCCATCCTTTCCTATGATTCTACAGAAAGAATAGCGTATTTTTTCATTTTAGGCGGCATTTTTTTTTACTAGCTTGATAGCGATGTGGTAGGGCCCTGTATTTGACTCTTTTTCTACACCTAGATATTCTAGTGTTCGTACTAACATAAGTGCAGCCTGTTGACGTGTGAGTGTGCCATACGGGTTAAACTTAGTAGTTGAAACACCTCGGATAATTCCTGCATCGTATAGGGCTTGTACATCATAATACCGGCTGCGAACGTATTTACACCGAGAAAATGAGTGGAGCAAAAGATGATCGCCCAGAACTGGTATGCTAGCTGTTCTTGCAGAGTTTGAGCGTGATATTATTCGTGGAAGCCTCTTTGTAAAGATAATGCGTAAATACAAACAAAACCAGCAAAACACCTTTTCTGTGTCGTACTGGTTTTGTTGAAGTCCATCTTGAATTGTAGCTAGTTCAACGTGATTGCAAATTCCGAGTTCGGCGCTCCAGCAAATACAACCGTTCCGTTCTTCGGCAGTTTTACTTTGTTATTGCCGCTCACAATGGTAAAATCGACGCATACTCCCTTCTCATCATACACCGCGAACGAACCCTTCGATGGCAACGTCACGGTCATCGTTTTCTCGGCTGCCGATTGCGGGATCGTAAACCATTTCGCATGCCCATTTGCTTGCAGCGTAACTTTAGATGATTGCCCTACATCAAGTGGTTTTACGTTAGTTCCACTTACGTATAACAACCCGGCCATCTCCATAAATTCATTGCCGCCTTCTGTATAGAAATGGGTTTCCGTTGTATCACGACCATTCATCACGGGGATCTGGAGCTGATGCGCCGCGGTGTCCGGACCTGTAATTTTTCTGCCATCCCAATAGCCTTCCAGGCCTTCCTTGCGAGTAATCTGTGTGGTAAGAAGTTTCGGTTGTACGAGATATTCAATAGAACTAAATTTCTCGTTCACAAGATAGAACTTGACGCCTTCCCGCTTTGCCCATGCAGCAGCGGTTTTCTTCGATAGCACGTTTTCTTCTAGTTTCTCAGCTAAATAGTGAGTCATCACACTTTGCCCTAAGCTTGGCTGCGATTTATATGTGCTCTCCCTCAAATAAGTTCTTCCATTCTTCTCGGTCACGAAGTTGAGCTTGGAAGTACCCTTCTCATTAATAAAGCTTCCATCCGCAGTATATACATATTTTTCTTCTCGATTAGATGGTAAGAACAGTTCTCCATTCTTCGTAATTTCAATTTTGAAATGAGTTTCGCTATTGCCATAAAAGCCCGCTTTCTTTGTCACATCTTGAGGCATCTTGACCTTGACCGGCTCGCCAAAGGATTTGTTCGGCTTGATGTCCTTAATTGTGCCCTTGTCTTTGAGCACGGCGAGCAGCAATTCAGTCGCCATCAGTTGATTTGTAGAACTCCGTCCACCGGATGACAACACAACTGCTGCCATTTTCTGTTCCGGAAGCACGACCAGTATAGCATGTTGCAGTGCCGTGTCGCCGCCCTTAGTCAAAGCTTTTATCCCATATTCACTGAATGGGTATAGTTTCACACTATCCCAGCCAAGACCATAGTTAAAAATATTATCTCCATCCCCCGGCCACATCCCTTTTTTATATTCCTCTTGCTCCATTGCCTTGACTACTTTATCAGAGAGGATCCCTTTTCCCTGTCCCATAAATAGTTGTGAGAATCTTACCATATCTTCTGCCGTGGAAGAGATCCCTCCCGTACCAATCACATTCACTGCTTCAATTGGAAGCTGCCCTTGGTACGCCGGAAAATAAAGTCCAGCCCGCTTCTCGTCTCTCCATTTGTCCTGCGGCGTTTTTGTATGATTCATCTTTAAAGGTTCTGTAAGCCGTTGATGTAGAAATTCTGTAAAGCTCATACCGCTGACTCTTTCCACTAAAATTTCGGCCAGTGTAAAGCCATCGTTGCAGTATACCGAGAACGAGCCTGGGTCCGCTTTCAGGCTCTGGTTCGACAATTGCTGCAACAAGGTATCATGGGCATAGGTATCATTATCGTTAAATAAAAATGCATTACTTAACGTGGAACCTTGCAAGCCAGAGGAGTGATTCAACAACATACGCGGCGTAATGCGTTTGTACCGCTCATCTTTCATCTTAAAATCAGGAACATAGTTGACGACAGGAGCATCCAAATCGACTTTTCCTTCGTCGACTAATTTCATTACGGCCGCTGTTGCATACATTTTACTGACTGAACCAATCCCGTATAGAGTATCTTTGGTTAACGGCTGTTCCCCTTCCATATCGTTCTTGCCAGCCTGCCCTGACAAAATAAGTTTGCCATTATCAATTAGCGCATACTGCACGCTAGTCGCCCCATGGGACTTCGTGAGTAGCGCAGCCTTCTCTGCTGCAATCTTCTTCAGTTCTTGGCTAGCTACTTCTTCGATAGTTACAACTGTAGTCTTACTGTCAGAAAATGCTTTCGCCCCTGTTGGTAGGATCATAGTTAGCGCTAATATAGCGGCTAACACACCAGTTAGCTTATTTTTCATGAGGAAATTGCCTCCTTAGATAAGTGATCGATTTCATCATTTATTTGTTTAGCTATGAGAATATGATAAAATTTATCCGTTCTTCCTTTTGACCTACTTGCTAAATTCAGCAAGTAAAATATTTTTAAAAGGATTAGGACTGTCAGCGCTACCCAAACTGTTCCAATTGACAGCCAACGTATGCTTGCCTCCAAGTGTACCCCCAACAAGAGTAGTAAACCCTAGAATGCCACCTGTGTGTCCCCATATCGAGACACCGTTCGGAAGCTTAGTTTCATAGATTCCAAGACCATATCCATCGATTCCTTCTTTTCCTGTAGGGACTGTAGTAAGCATTTGTTTTAGTTGTTGTTCTTTCAGTAATTTGCCACCGAGCAAGTAAGAGAAGAATTTGTTTAAGTCGTCAGCAGTAGAAATCATATCTCCAGCAGAGCTACCTGCACTTGGGTTATAATAAGTAACGTCTTTTAGCTCACTTGTTCCGTCTAGTTGGACATATCCACGTGCATGGTTGGTGCCTGGAATAACGCTTGAATTGCCAGGTAGGAATGTATTCGACAATTCAAGTGGTTCAATAATCCGATTTTCAATCTCTTCCGCATAGCTGTTTCTAGTTACTTTTTCAATAAGAATACCCAGTAATACGTATCCTGTGTTTGAATAAGACCACCCCTCTCCTGGGTCAAAGTCTGGAGGCAGAGAAACCCCCATCTTCACTAACTCTTCAGCCGTATACGATTTTTTTGTATCCATAAAATCAGCGTCTTTTGACCTTGAGTATTCAGCGATACCACTTGTATGGTTCAATATCTGCCGGATGGTAATCTGGTTACCATCATATCCATTTCCTTGAATGGCACCAGGCAACCATTTTTCAATGGAGTCGTCTAGATTCAGGCGGTTCTCTCCAGCTAATTGAAGTACAACTGTTGCGGTGAACGTCTTCGTCACACTACCAATGCGAAAGCGAAAATCTGTTTTCATTGGTTTTTTGGTTCTCAGATCCGCTATCCCAGCGGCATAACCCCACGTTTTTCCACGCTCAGAAGTTTTAGCAAGTATCCCCGGGTATCCAAATTGCAATGTATCCCGCATTGCTTCCTTGACGGAATTACGATCTCGTTGGTTGCTTGTTTGTAATGAACTAGATACATTTTGAGTGGGCTCTGCTTTTACAATTGAGGTTGGCGTTGTATATAACAGGGAACTTCCAGCTATTAAAAGGGCCAGACTTGCAAATGTAATTTGCCTACGTATTTTCATAAGGCATTCCTCTCCTCTATTAATATTGTATAGGTGGTTGCTTACTGTTCCTTACCTCCTGACAAGGCTTAGGGAAAAGGCCCTCACTCATATAGATTAAAGCCCCAGTACAAAGGTATCTATCAATATCAACAATTTGAGCCATTTAAATCTACACCCCTTCTATAACAAAATTATTTAAAGGTATGAAAGGATATTATGTATCCTTAGTTATTGCTAGATTAACGCAACATGAGACATACCACCAACCCATATTTTACCTTATTTATCCATAATATGCATTAAGAAAGAATGTAAATTCGAATCATTTCCGTACCCAAACTATTGATCGTCTTTTTCACCAATTATAATTAGATATTTAGAATTTCATTATAAAAAACTGTAAAAAAAATAACCAATCCCTTAACATATAGGAAGCGGTTGAAAAATGTGTCTAAACGTACAATTTTCTTTTTTTGATATGGTGACCCTATCGCCAGCAAGCTAAGGTTTTGAAGTACCCCCTAAATGAAAATTTTCTTTCTCTACAGTTAGTTATTTTGAGAAGTAAGCTCATTTTTTTGTTTTTGGGGGGTTTACTTTTCTTAAGTTGATGGCAATGTGGCGGTACCCCTATTAGGATATTTATGCCCGGCAAATCCAAATGTTCCAACATAGATTCTACTCTACCTCCTGCGTTTAAGAGCAAAAGACGTTTAAATGGTTTGGAATCCTCTTCACAGTTCTTCTTTCTACTTCTTCATTTATTGCAACACATTTACCCTAATTTTAATTCTTAAGTCAGCATCAGCGAATACCCCTGGTTCGCTCGGCGAAACCTCGACCAAATTTATGGATTGGCCTTGTCGGATATAAAAAAGGCAGCCTTGACTATGAAAGCGTTGGCCAACAAAATGTTCGCTCAATTAATGGCCAAGAATTACAAGGGAAGAATGTAGCAGAGAACGTAGCAGTAACGCCAACGAATCAAAGACAAACGATTCAACAAGTTATCGTTAACAGCTTAAATAATCATCCAAATGGTAACAAGAAAAACGAGCAAATCTTAGCAAAAATGAAATTTAAAGAAGCGTTAGATCCTCCTAAAAACTTAGATGCTACAAGTAATGTGCGATTAAATCCTGAGAATAAGTCGATCAATCATGAAACAAGTGGGGGTAGCACTAGCGATCATTCCAGACAAGAGAATATTCCATCTGGAAGTAATGCTACTCACTCCTTACAACAAGATGTCTTACAAAATGTTCAACCGAAATCTATGAATAGTTATCCAAATCAAGAAGATGTTGTTCAAAATATTAAGCCCAATAAAGTGAACAATAATCCATAAAGACAAGAAATAGAACAAGATATAAAATCTGCTCCACAGTCTAATCACAAAGGGAAACAATCCATTGTTCGAGATGTTCAGTCAGGAAACAGCCAGGTAGTTCCGAATCATCAAACGGTGATTCAGGACATTCAAAAAGGTTCAAATGGTTCCGAGTAAACAACGTGTGATTCAAGAAATAGAGAAGGCAAATGTGGCTACACCGCAACAAATACAACGAAATGTACAGAAAATTCTTACAAATGCAAGACTGCCACATGAAGCGCGTCAGACTGTTCAAAGAGTCAGTCATGGATGATGTTCATAAGCAAAGGGGTATTGCTCCCGAAACAGTCAAAACAAAAGTGATCCAGGAATTAGAAAAGGTTTCTTTCGGAGCAAAAGAGCCTATTAAATAATTAATTTTACAAGATGCCCAAAAAGCATTTACTGCTACACCGGAACAAGTACAACAAAATATAAAACAAGTAGTAGAAACAACAAATGATGTAAAAACAGCAACTACATTGCAACCGAAAGGAGAAGAGAAATTTGGATATTTCGGTACATTATTCGGTGAAAAAGTAAATGAATATGAAAGTAAAAGTACAGAAAGAAAGGATACTAGATTCGGTTTTATAAAAATCTATAAGATCCAAAAGTTGAGTGGAATTGTTGACTATATCTCTATAGATATTCCTATTTTAGACTATATCTTTAGAGATATTTAACTATATCTCTAGTATATCTACGCTATATCTAGACTATATCTTTCGATTGAAAAGTGACCCTAAAATGATATCACTAAAAAAGTACCTTGAACCCAATAGGCACAGCCTATTTAGCACCTTCCAAAATGGAAGTGATATCTGGTTCCCTTATGCTCTTTCCTAAAAAAGAGGTATTGAAAGAATGAGGTGACCAAGTGAACATCAACTAGCCGATATTCATTAACCATAAACAGAAAATAATTGAAGAATGGAAGGGATATTTAATAAGTGAGTACATTGGAAATTAGTTTTACGCAAACAAATATAGACATCATGGATGATCTAATTAAAAACAAGCGGGCATTAATAATTATGCTGATGCTGTTAGATTTGCAATTTTATCATTAGAGGATGATTCGAATTCTGTTAGTAATATAAAAATGAAAAAAAATAAATGCTATGTCCAAAAACATAGATATTCTTACTGAAATGGTTGCAGGAGGATTTCATGAAGCAGATGTGAAGGCAATCGGTAGGGCTGAAGACACTTATATTTATGCTGTTTCTAAAGAATGTAGCAAACAATATACAACGATCTACCACGATTAAATCAAAGAAGGATAATTCCAAAAGTAATTTTTCTCGACTATGAACGGTGGATTTGAGTTAACTAAAGGGTATCTTTCTTATAAAAACTATATAAAAAATATCCAGTAGCAAACAAAACTGGAATGATCAAAATCGTACATTACAAAGACAAGAATTTTAAAGGGAACACAAAAACGACATATAGTGAATGGTGAAATCATGAAAAAATATTGGGTTTTTAAGATTTTAATAATTGTTTTACTTATGACTGCTTTATCAATTTTTTATCTTAAAGCTTTTTCGAAAACAGGATTCGTATTTTTGCAGGTATAATCGTAGCTGTTTTAAATTTTCTAAACAACAAAGCGTATAAAAAAAGAGGCTGATTTTTGTTTAAATCTCTCGGCTTATTCAGTCAAAGACTATTGGATTTTTCCATAGTCTTTTTTTTGCGGTTAACCGTTTTGTGTTTAGGGGGGGCAGGTAGCTAGTTAACCGTTGATATATTTAACTGCGGGGAAAGCCTTAAGTGGCAAAAAATCTCTGTATGGTGTCTGTCTACGGTACCGGACCGTAGGGAGGATAAGGAGTGGACAGACGCACTCTGCCACCCCCTATGATAGTAGTCTTGCCGTATACCGCTACGTACAGTGCGGTTGTACAGACCATAGGGTGGGTCATATGAAGGTGCTAGCATTAGGAGGTGTTTGTGGATATGGTGGAATTTTTCCGAATCTGTACGAGGCCTCATAGAGTGCCCTATAGCCATAAAGAAAAGTTTCTGTAGATGGGTTAGACCTCCGCGTCACCACGAATGCATAAGAAAAACAGACATATACCTATGTCTGTTCAGTTTGTAGACAAAAGGGGTTCGGAATATTTTAATTCCGGACCCCTTTTGAAATTCTCTTTGAATTTTGCTCAAGATTAAGAGATTGGGCCTCTACGAGCCCACTTATTAAGCCATTCTTGGACCTTTCCATGTCCAATTGGCTATCTTCTTTAAATTCATGGCAGCGAAAGTAAGCATCGCCTGCATCGACAATTTTTTAAGTCCCCTTAAAGTAGTCCAACGCATACCATGCTTTTCTTTTGCATCTGCGAATACACGCTCTATTGTTTCTTTACGTTTCGCATATATAGGTTTTACATCCTTGTGATGACGCAGATGATCTGCTTCTTCCATATAATTTTGCCAGATATGGCGTGTCACCACTTTTTGATGGTCTTTGCTTACTGTACACTGTGATAAAAATGAGCATGTCGCACAAGTGTGTTTGGGTGATTTGTACTCGCGATAGCCCTCTTTATTTGTTGTTGAGTACTTTAAAATCTCGCCCGATGGGCAGAGATAACAATCAAAATGTTCATCGTAAACATAGTCATGCTTGCGAAAGAACCCTTCTTTTGTTCGTGGACGTGTATAGGGTAAAGCTGGTGTGATTTCTTTCCCAAAAAGGTAGCTTGTAATGGCTGGTGTTTTGTAAGCTGCATCTGCGGCAACAGCTTCAGGTTTTCCAACTTTCTCAATCACTTGTTCAACAAGAGGCTCTAAGATATGACTATCATGCGTATTTCCCGGTGTTACAATCGTCCCCAGCACAAAACCGTTGCGGTCCGCAGCCGCATGAAATGAATAGGCAAACTGTTTTGTTCGTTCATCTTTTACATAGTAGCCACTCTCAGGGTCAGTTGTACTTTCTTTAATTTCTTTGGTTTCTTCTTTATCAAATTTATCCGGTGGAAAAGGCTTCTTTCCATTGTTTTCACGATCTTGATTTATTTCTTCTTGAAGGCGTCCTTGATATGCTCGTGTTTCCTTACGAACGATTTTCTTTTCGAATTTTCGCTTATTCGCACTGGCTTTCACATGTGTTGAATCAACGAATACGTGCTCTGCACTTATTAACTTTCTTTCTGAAGCTGTCATTAAGATACGATAAAAAATCCGTTCAAACAGGTCTGTATCTTTAAAGCGACGCTCATAATTTTTCCCGAACGTTGAGAAGTGAGGTACTTTATCATGGAAACCGTAACCTAAAAACCAACGGTAAGCCATATTCGTTTCAACTTCTTCAATCGTTTTACGCATCGAACGAATACCGAAGGTATATTGAATGAATGTCAATTTAACTAAAATAACTGGATCAATACTTGGGCGCCCTATCTCTGAATACATATCTTTCACCAAGTCATAAATGAAAGTGAAGTCAATGGCCCCCTCAATTTTACGAACCAAATGGTTCGCTGGCACCAGTTGATCCAAAGTAATCATTTCAAGTTGATCTCGCTGAATAGAATTATGTTTCGAAAGCATCGTCATCACCTCAAGTTTTAATACTTCTATATTAAAACAAAAAGGACTGTAGGCAAAAGTGGTTATATCTAATTGTTAAAACAAAGTTGATTGGAACGGAAGGTGCGAGACTCCTGCGGGAAATGCGTGTCCAAGGGAGACCCCACAGGCGCAAAGGCGCCGAGGAGGCTCCCTGACCGCCCGCGGAAAGCGAGTGCCTGGAGTGGAAATCAACGTCGAATTTTTACAACCCCTCAAAAAAACTGTAGACAAACTCGATTTTCATCGAGTTTGTCTACAGTCTGAACAGACATATACCTATGTCTGTTTTTCTTAAAATATATTTAACTCTTTAACACTTTTTTTAACAGCTTATCCATGATTCCATCAGACGAATATCCTTGAAGGATTTCTTCAACTTTAGCCAAAGGTATACTTTCTAAAAGTTAATAAAAAAGTGAACCTTACTTATAGGCTATAAGTAAAGTTCACTTAAAGGATATGTTCAAGATGAGTGAAGGGAATTCACACAAGTATGGAGAATATGTGAAATAACAGCCATAACAGTGTGAAGGGAGTGTGAATAATGAAAATAAAAGAGGTATTAGACGAGCTATCCATGAAAGGAAATACAGTAGCCAAGATTGCAAAAAACAAGGCAAAGATTGGAGAGAAAAAATTAAAGGAAGCATTGCATAATACAGGGTATGAGTATCATAACAAAAATCCTAAAGTCTGGTTTTATGCAGGTGAAGGAGAACAACCCCTTTATCAATCAGTGTTTGAGTTTATTAACGTACAGACTAGCTTACCCGTTGTGAAACAGGGTTCACCTAGAAAACCACAAGTTAATTCACTCGATGTGAAAAGCGTAAGAAATGAAGGTGAACATAATGTTCACACGGGTTTCACACCAGAAGAAGTAGCAATATTGAGGGACCTGATAAGGATATATGTTCTTGATGAACAGCATAAGGAGAACCAGGGAGATAGAGACGATTTATATCAGAGGGTAATCACTTTAGAAAAAAAGGGTGACAAAGTAAGGAAAACCATAGTCATAATTCGAGAAGTTGGGTCTTTACTAGATAAGTTCGCAGACCAACAGAAGTTTAATAAGAGTGATCTCATAGAGATAGCAATATTGGATTTAATTAAGAAATATCAGTGAAGCATAATAAGAAGCTACAGGAGCCCTATATAAGAGTATTTTAAATTGAGGGGTTACTATTAGGGGTCAAGGCCCCCCTAACAGTTTTTCATTCCAGTATAAACGAGGACCGCATCTCTTAAGAATTTAGCTGTTCCAGGCTGTTTAGCGTCATAGTATGAAGTGAATCTTTCATCGTCTACATATAACTGAGCAACTCCTGCATGTGCTTCTTTTGTATAGCTATCCCAATAAAAGCTTAACCACTGACGATGTAAATCAGCTCCTTTTTGAGCTAATTCTCCAGCAGGATCACCAGTTTTAAATGCAGCATGAAGTGTTTCAAGCACCTCTGTCTCAAGTTTTGTAACATTTTCATATTGTTTTTGCGACATACCTTTTACTTTTTGATTAGCCTTGTTAACCGCGTCATTCCCGTATTTCTCACGAGCTTCCTTGCCATACCTCATTTCATTGTCATCAACTAACTTCTGCTTAAACCCTTCAAACTTTTCTTTATTAGACATTGTAATTCTCCCTTCTGTTAACGAAATGGTTTTATCAACATTTGAAATCAGTAAATCCAATTGATCTCTTTTTTCAAGAAGCTTCTGGCGATGTTCTCTCAGTGCTTTCTCTCTATCAAAAGAGGGTGCGGTAACTATATCTTTAATGCTTTCTAAGCTAACACCTAGCTCTCGGTAAAAAAGTATCTGCTGTAGCTTATCAACTTCATCTTGACCATATATGCGATATCCTGACGAGTTAATTCTTGCTGGTTTAAGAATCCCAATCTCATCATAATATCTCAAAGTCCGAGTACTAATACCGGCTATCAACCCTAGTTTTTGCACTGTATACTCCATTGTCGTTACCTCCTGACAAAATAACTATAAACCTTTACGTTGCGTCAAGGTCAATAGTTATTTGAAATATTTTTATAGTAGATAAACGGCCGGTAGAACCCCACAAAGTGCGTATCTGCATCTTTGCGACTCACGATTCTGTCTTTTACCGTGTAATCTGTGGTTGGTGCGACTTTGGTTTTAAGATGTTATAGGAAGACGGAAGCTGAATTTATTTATGACTTTTAGTTTACTTTGGAAGGTTAATAATGTGGTTGCCTGAAAAGGTTATTTTCAAAACGTCACTTGATTAAGTAAAAGAGCAAGGCTGCAAGGTTGATGATATAGGTGGGTTCTCTATTTTCGCAATTAAAACCATTCATAGTTTCTCTTCATTCACAATTCATATATTAAGCCTGGGTGTATTTTGATGGTCAATGTTTTCCCATTGCAGAAATAAATTAATTAATTTTTAATAGATGCTAGCCCGTACAATGTCTTACATTTTTGAATTATATATGGGGAGGTTATAAATTTGAAATCTAGTAAGGAAAAAAGATAAGAAAGAATTATGGTATCTTTTTTCATGGAAGGAGAGAATTTGTGGACACGCAATACTTAAATCAATGCATACAAAATATAAAAGTTCAAAATGTGGATAATGCAGACGTGGAGGTAGTCAATAACTCGCCATTGGTTATGATTGGTAAAGGACGTCAGGGAGCGGTTTTTCAACTTTCTGACGACATTTGTGTGAAAGTGTTTGGTAATACTGAAGACTGTGAACGAGAATACTATGCTCTTTCCCTTGGGCAACACACAACCCTATTTCCAAAAGTCTATGCGAATGGACCGCTTTATATAGCGATGGAAATCATTAAAGGGGTAGATGTACGTGAATACTTGCAATCGCAGCCCCTAACTATAGAACTTTCCACTAAATTGATTGAGATGCTAATCACGTTTAAAGAAATAGGTTTTGAGCGAATTGACCATCATAAGAGGCAAATTTACCTGCTACAGGATGGCAGTCTTAAAGTAATTGATGTTGCAAGGACTGTTTGGCGTGATCGAGTCTATCCCTATCCCCGTAAATTATTGACTTCCCTAGGTGAAGAAAATAAGGAATTGTTTTTATCCCATGTGCAAGAACTAGCCCCCGAGTTGTATGGAGAATGGATGCACTATATCCGAATGGAAGAGATATCCCGTGAAGTGTACCAAGTACTCATGTCAGAACCGAAAAATACCAATGCTGTCAAAACTCTAAATAAAAGGTTGTTGACAACAAAAGATGAGAATAATTATGTTGTTCAACTAGAAGGCTTAGTACACAAAGTATTTAAAGAAGAATGGGTTAAAACGATGCTCGCACGGGGGGTTGATCCCGATACGGTAATGGGAAAAATCGATGAGTATTGGGACTACCATGAACAGGCATGGGAAAGTGTACTTGAAAAGGGAGGGCATAGTGAAAAGGACAAACAAAAAAAAGGGACAAAAAACGAGATAAGTACAAAAAGCAAAAAAACGGAATTGTTAAATAAGTATTGGGACTTTCTTGAAAAGGGAAGACATAGTGAGAAAGATAAAAATCGAGGCAAAGACAAAGACAAAGATAAAGACAAACAACAAAACATGACAAAAAACGAGCAAAATCAGACAACAAAAAAGGACAAGAACCGAGATAAAGACAAACAACAAAACATGACAAAAAACGAGCAAAATCAGACAACAAATAAGGATAAGAACAAAGATAAATCAAACGACAAAAAAGGACAAAAACGAGATAAAACAAAATAGCCTCGTCATAAATAAGCGTGACAACCCCGATGATGCTTACAATAAATAAAGAAAAGTTCTATTTCTAAAGCTAAGTATTTGAGGCGGAGCCCAAATGTAAACGGGGAGAGACCGATATGAAAGTACTTGTTATCTGGCGTTTGCTCACAGTTGGAGGGGTAAATGCCGGATGGAGAAACCGCGCGATCTATTTTAAAAAACATGGAATTCATACAGAATTCCTGTACACGACAGATCACGGTGGGCTACACATTATGCAGGATATAGCTCCTGTTTATTTAACCAAAAACGAACAGGAGATTATTAAAATAATTAAGAAAAACGCCTATGACGCAATCATTGTTGTAGACACAGGTGCTGCCTATAAATGGATTCGTAAAGCAAAGTATAAGGGCCCCATAATTGTGGAAGCTCGTACACCAGAACTTATGAAGTTAAAACCTCACTTAAAATCCTTTAAAGGAATTGAACCGGTATCCATCGTTGTTCCTTCACAGTATCAAAAACGGTTAGTGTCCATACTGACTGATTTCATCCCCATCAATGTGATTTACAATGGTGTGGATCCTTCTTTTTTCCGCACTTTATCTATTGAAGAAATTGATTTCGAGAGTACCCCGATACTACCAAAAAACAAAAAGATTATCGGGTGGATTGGCAGGTTGGACAAACGTAAAAACTGGCCAATGTTGCTTGAGGTCGCAAAAAGGATTAAAAGTGAGCGCGATGATATTGAAATTTGGGTTATTGGAGGAGCACAAAGCGTTCAACGTGAAGAATTTGAAGCTAAATGGCAAGAGGAACAGCTCACAGATATCATCAAATGGTTTCCAATCATTCCCTACCAACAAATGCCGCATGTCTATGCGAAAATTCGTCAATCAGGAGGATGCACTCTCGCTACCACAAAATCAGAATCATTTGGCAATACCTTTATAGAATCGATGGCTTGCGGTGTACCTGTTGTTGCTTCAAATATGATGCCAGTCACAGAATTGGTTGTAAAAGCGAAAACTGGACTGCTCTTTCGTGGACAAAATGTCGAAGACGCGGTTAAGCAACTATACGGTATCTTAGATCAACCAGATTCTTCCTATCATGATATGTCGGAAGCAGCCATAGTTCACATTCAAAATAAATTTGCAATTAATGTGGTGGCTGATCAGTATATTCATTTGTTACAAAATATTTGTGATATGGAAAATGGAGCGAATGAGGAGGGGAATGACACATGATAATGCCCACTGTTTATCAAAAGAAACTGGAAGGAAAATCGAACGCACATCTCATTACATTTAGTGATGGAAAAGATTATGTGGTGAAGTATTTTCAACCAGGCTTTGAAAAAACTTTACCAAATGAATGGGTCGCCTACTGTTTAGCCCGTTACCTCGGACTCCCTATTCCATATGCCCGATTGGTGGAAATTCCACAAGAATTTTCTTCCCAAGTTCCGGAACTGGCGCAGATGAGTCATACCAACTTTCAATTTGCCTCATCGTACGTACCCAATTGTATTGATGGTCACCAAGCTTTCCATGTTTCCAATATTAACAACCACCAGTCGCTAGCCAGTATTATTTTATTTGATTACTGGTTGTGTAATGGCGATCGAACCCGTAAAAACATTCTCCTACATGAAGAAAATCTGAATTCCTACCAATTGTGGGCCATTGACCATGCAGAAGTGTTCGGATCTTACAATTGGCTTCTACCTGATTTAGGAAGGCTTCCAGTTGGGATTCTGAAAAGTGCAACTCACCAAATAATGGCACTATTTATCGAAGACGAGAAACAATTTACCGAGCAACTGGAACTAATTCAGACGATGCCTATTCTATTAATCGAAGAAATTGTTGCTCTTATACCTGACGACTGGGGTGTATCAATGGAGGAAAAAAAGGGAATGGTTACTACGCTGCTGAGCCGCCGCAAAAACATTCTTCCAAAGCTCGTGCAGAAATTCATCCAAAATGTATATCGACCATTACACCAAAACCAGGGATAACTCAACTCCAATGCTAATTGTGTAACAGTCTTTTAATTTGCACGAAACAAACAGGGGATTGAGCGTTATGTACGCTGAAATGTTTTTTAGGAAGGAATCAAAAGAATTATTTTCGTTAAAACCGTTTTATTAGCAAAAAGACTAGCCTTAAGGCTAGTTCTTTTTACATTGTTCTAAGAAAAGTAGTTTGAAAGGGAATTTTATTCAAAGAAAAAGAAAAGCTCTCGATAAGATAAGGATTTGTTTCCTAGTAGAAACAAATAGAAGGTTAGGGGAATTAATATTTAGAGTATTAGAAGATAAAAAGAGACTTAAATTGTAAACTTGCTTTTGTATATAATACATTTAAGTGTTTCGAGTGTGATGTAAAAGAAAAGATGATCAAAACTTTTTTCCTAGTTAATGTATGAGCCCACATAGGGTTCTTATCTATGTTTTGTTTCCCAATCAAAATTAATTTCTTTATCATCCCAAGGAATTCTTTTTTCATCTGGTTGGGAAGCGTTATACGACTTTGTCGTACAATACAGAACAGTTGCTGGCTTTTCGCCAAGCACGCGGTAACCGTGAGCCACACCTTTGGGTATGAGTAAAATACTAGGATTATTTTCGCCCATATAATAAACATTTGTTTCACCCTTGGTAGCAGAGTGTTCTCTCAAGTCATGTAAAACTACTTGAGCATTACCTGATGATATAAACCAAAGGTCATCTTGCTCTTCATGGTAGTGAAATGCTTTGATGACGCCTGGATAAGATGTTGTCCATGAAAGTTGACCAAAATGAGATAAAAGATGGTCATCATCTCTTACCACTTCTGCAAAAAATCCTCTATCATCACAATGCTTAATTAATTTTTTTGATATAACGCCTTCAATGGCCATTTTTTTCATCATCTTCCTTTTTTAAGTATTCATGTAATCCTTCTTTCCAATTTCGCAAAAAGATCCCATTGGAATTCAACTTTTTTTGACTTAAAACAGAATACATGGGTCTGGGTGTTTTAAGACCGTATTCTTCCGTAGAAACTGGGATGACCACTGTTTGTGAGTTTAAGAAGGTTACAATTTCGGTTGCAAATTCAAACCAGCTGCAACTTCCAGAGTTTGTGACATGATAAATGCCATGCGGTCTTGTTAGTAGTTTATTAATTGCTATTCCAAGATCTTTAGTGTAAGTAGGACAACCGTATTGGTCATGAACAACACGGATTTCTTGTGAATTACCCGCCAACTTTTTTATGGTATTGACGAAATTTTTCCCCTCATGTCCGTATAACCATGACGATCTAATGATTGTGGTACTATCATTAGCAGTTAGTGCTAATTCTTCGCCTAGTAGTTTGCTTTTTCCATAAATTGTTTGGGGGTCAGGATAATCCTCTTCTATATAAGGTTCAATTTTTTCACCATCAAATACATAGTCAGTACTAATATGAAAAAACTTCACTTTATTTTCCTTTGCTTCACAGGCTAGATAATAAGGTCCAATTCCATTAATTAAATAAGCTTGATCTATATCCGTTTCGCAAAGGTCAACTTGTGTAAAGGCTGCGGTATTAATAAGATAATCCGGCTGGATTTTCTCAATCATTTCTTTTATTTTCGTACGATTAGTAATATCTAATTGTTGTTTAGTATATGGAAATACCACATAACCTTCCTCTTTAAATAACTGAATGAGTTCTTTTCCTAATTGGCCGCCTGCACCTGTAATGACAATCTTCATATGGAAGTACCTTTAAATTTGTTCATGTGCCAACGAACTGTTTTTTCTAACGATTGATCAAAGTAAGAGGTTTGTTTCCAGCTTAACTCGTTTTGTAACTTAGAAGAATCAATGGCATATCTTCGGTCATGACCTTTTCTGTCTTCAACAAATTCAATCAAGTGGTCAGGCTTCCCCATTATTCCTAAAATTTGTTTTACGACATCGATATTTTTCCTTTCATTTCCGCCACCAATATTATAAACTTCACCCCAATTTCCATTTTCAAGAATAAGAGAAATTGCTTTACAATGATCTTCTACAAACAGCCAATCTCTTATCTGTAGACCATCCCCATAAACGGGGATTTTAAGGTTGTGAAGCGCCCTATTTACAATGGTTGGAATGAATTTTTCTATGTTTTGGAAAGGACCGAAATTATTACTGCATCTTGTCGTAATCAAAGGTAATTTAAATGTTTCATAGTATGATCGTACTAATAAATCTGAGCTTGCTTTCGTAGCCGAATAGGGATTGTTAGGTGAAAGAGGGGATTCTTCTGTGAATGGTTGTTGAGTCGAGCTTAAAGTACCATATACTTCGTCTGTTGAAATATGAATCATTTTTTTAGCATTGCCTTTGAGTAATCGTTGTAATAAATGATAAGTACCGACAATATTCGTTTGTATGAACTTATCTGCATTTTTAATACTGTTATCAACATGGGACTCCGCGGCAAAATGAACAATAGCTTCATATTTTTGATCCATCACAGCTTCGATATCTTTCTCATCTACAATGCTTCCTTTAATAAAGCGTAACCTAGAATCAGATGTTAGGGTACGTATTTCTTCAGGATGACTTGCATACGTAAGAGAATCTATAACGGTTATATTGTATAAAGTATTCTTTAGCAAGTAATGAACAAAGTTGAGACCGATGAAACCAGCCCCACCTGTAACTAGAAGATTCATAATTGCCTCCTTTCATTAAATAGCTGTTAATTTTCTATTAATCTTACAAGGTATTTCCCATATTCATTTTTCTCTAATGGTTTAGCTAAGTCCAGAAGTTGTTGTGATGAAATAAATCCTTTTCGAAAGGCTATTTCTTCTATACAAGCAATTTGAACGTTTTGCCGACTTTGAATGGTTTGGATAAATAAAGAAGCGTCAAGTAGTGATTCATGAGTACCGGTATCTAACCAGCTAAATCCTCTACCCAATAACTCAACATTCAACTGGTTTTTCTTGAGGTAACATTCATTCACCGAAGTAATTTCATATTCTCCACGAGAAGATTTCTTAATACTCTTTGCAATATCAATAACGTTATTATCATAAAAATAAAGGCCTGTAATTGCATAATGAGATTTAGGAGTTACAGGTTTTTCTTCCAAAGATATCACTTTCCGATTTTCATCAAATTCTACAACACCAAATCGTTCAGGATCTTTAACATGATAGCCGAATATAGTCGCACCATTATTTCGAGTAACGACTTCTTCTAGTGTTTTAGTGAAATTATGTCCATAAAAAATATTGTCTCCTAATATTAAAGATACAGAGTCCTTTCCTATAAAATCCTCTCCTACAATAAAAGCCTGTGCGATACCATCCGGTTTTTCCTGTGATATATAACTTATTTTGATTCCTAATTGTGATCCATCCCCTAATAAATTTTTAAAACGAGGTGTATCAAGAGGGGTAGAAATGATTAAGATATCTTTAATTCCAGCAAGCATTAGTACGGACAATGGATAATAAATCAAGGGTTTATCATAAACAGGTAATAACTGTTTTGAGACAACTTTCGTTAACGGGTATAATCTAGTGCCATATCCACCAGCTAATATGATTCCTTTCATTATTATTCACCTCCTCGAATAGTATGATTTAAAAGACAAAATGAATATTCATTTAAATATTATCAGTTTCTGAATTTCATTGAAAAATTAATCCTTTTCATCATATGCTCCAAGAATGTGATTGGATTCTGTGTAAATGAAGTACGGTTTTGAAAAATGTATATAGATTTCTTACGATATCGAGGTGTAATACATGAAAAGGCTACAAAGCTACGTTGAAAACGTGCCTTGTAGCCTTTTGTCTTTTGGTTTACTTAGATAAAAATCAATCGAGTTTCTATTGATATCAGTAAGTGTAAGTATCCTTTAACCCTGTTTATTAGAATAATATCAGGCTGATATGTTATCAATTGAATGAGTTTTCATTGTCCATTCCATAAAACTATTTTGAGATTGTCTTGGGCTTAATTTTTTTCACTGGAACCCATTTAGTTTATAACTATATGTTAAGTTTTATTAACCTACATTCTAATCTAAATCTTTTTTTAACTGTGCAGGTACCCCCGCATAAAGGGTTTTCGTAGGAACATCATTCTTTACAAATGCTCCGCCTCCTATAACCGACCAAGCACCAATATTGATTTTTTCACGGATAGAGGAACCAATGCCAATGTATGCTCCTTCACCAATTGAAACATTACCTCCAATATTAACTCCAGGACCTATCGTGACATAGTCGGAGATGATATTATCATGGCTAATGTTTGAACTCCGATTAATGATAACGAAATTCCCCACCTGAACATTTGTGGTTATAGTGGTTCCTTCACAAATAATCGATCCAACTCCAAGTGTGATCCTCTTTGATATGAAAACAGAAGGGTGCACTATTGTGTTAGCAATCTCAAAACCTGCATTTTTGGTTTTGGTGACAAACCGCTTTTTTAGAGATGGATCTCCTACACCAGCACAAACAATTTTAATTTTGTTCCGAAGAGAATAAATATCATGAAGATCGCCCAAAACCGGTACATCATCTATTATTATCCCCTTCATTTCCGATCTTTCATCAAGAAATCCTATAACCTCATAACTTAAATTTTCACACAGATGATTAACCTCACGTGCATGTCCTCCGCATCCCCAGATGACGATTTTTTTCATGGTTCCAATCCTCGGGCAAGTACTTGTGTTATTTGCACAACATCACTTTGTTTCATTTCTTCCCATAGAGGTAAACTCAATATGCGTTTTGAAATATTATCGGTAACAGGCATTAATGTTCGATTGGATGATGTGAAAAAATTTTGTTGATGACAAGTAGGGGAAAAATAGGTTCGTGCTTCTATTTGATTGTCAGCCAGCAACTTCACATAATCTAAATTACTTTGATCCTTAGGACAGAGAACAGGCATAAATTGATGGGCAATTTCCCCTTCTGTTTTTTGGAATTGCCATTCTTTTTTTAGGACAGGGATTTGTTGGAATTGCTCTCGGTACCATTGATAAATTTGTTGTCTCTTTTTACTTTTTTCAGGAAAGGCATCCAGAGTTGCAAGAGCAATGGCTGCGCTATACTCTGAAATTTTACTATTAAGACCTTGTGATATAGTTTCCCTATCAGTTGAGAACCCAAAATTTCCTGCTTGTCGAATTTGACTTATCAAGTCTTTTTCAGCACTATATACTAAGCCGCCTTCGCCAATACCAAATGATTTAGTAGCATGAAAGCTGAACACTATAGGGCCAGGGAAATTTTGACCAAATGATCCACTACGCCCTGAGGTTCCAAAACTAGGGGCAGCGTCAAAAACCACCGGTATCCCCGACTCATGAATTTGCTTATAAAAGGATAGGTCTAAGTCTGTTCCAAAGGTTGCGTAGGGAACAACTACCGCCACTTTATCTCCTAATTTTGTTAATGCATCTTTTACAAGTTCCTCATTCATACACCAATCGTCTTTGTTCACATCTACAAAATAAGGTTCTAAACCACTCCACATAGCTGCTAAAGGGGTGGCTGAAAAAGTAAAGCTAGGCATTATTGCAAACCGCCCTTTAGGTCGTTTACTCTGATTAATTGCTAACATTAGTCCACTGGTAGCATTGTTGACCGTGAGCACGGCTCCGTTTCCTTCATAGTATTCAGTTAGAACTCTATTCTCAAAAAGAGTATTTAATGGCCCATAATTACTGTACCATCTGGATTTTTCAATCTGTGATAAATAATTGGCAAATGTGTCTTGTGTTACCAAGTTGGGTCGTAAAAACGGAATTTTACGGATATTTTTCATCTCCGTTTCAATTAATCTATAAATAAATTTAAATTCAGGTTTGGAATATCCTGTTTTTTTCCTGTAAGGTAGGATTGTTTGGAAAGACGGATTTGTATTATTTTATGACGGTGAGGGTGCCAAACAGATTTAGATCTGGGCTTTCTAAAAAAAATCTCCCTAGAACCAATAGTAAGTCTAGCCATTCATATATTCCATTTGATACGAATTGAGATTGATGGAGATTTTTGAATTTCAAATGGTTCTCTGGTGTCACTTCCATTCATATTCCTTTTGAATAAATTTTATGGCTATAAATTGGCGATCAATAGGAATCCTATAGTTTTAATAGTTCTTTAGTGAAAAATGATAAACAATAACATCCGTTTGGCTATATAAGAAATATCAGCTAAAGTCACCTAGAATGTCACGTTATGAAAAAAATAGGGTGGTTTTAATCGGGACAAAAGTACATTTACCAAGGCTAGGTTTACATTATCTCTGAGGAATTGAAAGATGATTTTTAGCATAAGATTACATTGCGGATTAAGAGAAAATCAGACTGAAGTGTTATATTCCTAGCGGAGATGACTTTTAGGTTTATTGAGTGATCCGATAGTTAATAAAAAATTCGGCTGCCTAAGAATCATTGAATATGGAAGAAGTCCAGCTTTTAAAGCAATTTAATGGATCAGTGTAGTTTTACAACTAGAAAAAGAAAAGGTAAACAAATTTAGCTTTGCAACAAAAAAGGTAATTTGCTATTACTCTGAAAAATGTGCCAGAAACTAGAAGGATACAAATATTGTATTTGTGACTTGTATCCAGTTCAAATTGGCAACGCATGGGGGAAATCGGCAAGTACTTATCACGAAAGATATTTATTAGATTGGGATGATTTCCGTTAAAAGCGAGAGAAATAAAGGGTATCGGAGAGACCAAATAAGAACAAGGATGTATTTTTTTTCATCTCTTAAAAATTTTATGCCAGGAGAGCCCGGTAAATGAACAAATCGCTCTCGTCTGGAAAAAGGTGGTAACTGCCAATGCAAGATGAATTAGCCTCAATCGAAAGAACATTAAAAGAAAGCCTGATTAACGATATACATGATGTGGACTCCTTGTTGCAACTTGGTGAGATATACTATACCAGTGGTCGACAACAGTTATCCAAAATCTGCTTTTCAAAGATTCTTGATATTTCCAATGATATATATGTAAAAGAAAAGTCGAGAACACTGTTATTTAAATCCGAACATGATATTCAAACTAATCAAAACAAGGTTCAACCTGTTCCTGATTTCTTAGATTTACTTATCAAAGAGCTACTCGAGCATTCAATGAATGACTATTACTATAATATCGATATGGAACTTTTTGAGCTTATGGCTGTACCAGTTTCTATTGATCGGGTAGTTGTTAACACAGAAAACGAGAAAAAGGAAATTCTTAAACACATACAAGGAATTATTGAACTGTTTTACCATCTTGAAGATCAAGCCTCGCGGAATTTGTTGATGACAGTTTTGGCATTTAGATTACTGGGCAATAAGAAAGTAAAGCTACCTCTAAATACTAATGATTATTGGTCTCAAAGGCAATCCCTCCAAAATCTTATTCACGCGAATGAGACTATTAAGACCAAATATCACGGATGGAACCTTTCCCTTTTTGACTTGAGAACAGTAGGATATGACCTCCAGCTATTCTGCATTTCTATTGGACTGAGCGCTACTTTTATGGATCGGCAATATGAGTACGATAAGATTGCACCTGCAATTAAAGCAAGGAAAGCTGATATTGTTATCGATGCAGGTGGGTGTTTTGGGGACACCGCACTTTACTTCGCTCATGAAGTTGGTGAAAATGGGCATGTTTATACAATAGAATTCATACCAAGTAATTTAGAGATTATGACTAAAAATCTAGGCCTGAATGAAAATCTTAAACAGCGCATTACTATTGTTGAGCGACCTCTTTGGAATGTATCAAATGAAAAACTTTATTACATGGATCAGGGAGCTGCGAGTTCTGTTTCATTCACCAAGACGGACGATTTCAATGAAGAAACATTAACGATTTCTATTGATGATTTGGTCAAAGAAAGAAATATTCCTAAAATTGATTTCATTAAGATGGATATAGAGAGCGCTGAAATGAATGCGCTGAAAGGGGCTACTCAGACTATCCAAACTTTTCGTCCTAAACTTGCCATTGCAATCTATCATCAAGTTAATGATTTTGCCAATGTTGTAAACTTCATTGCAGAATTAGATTTAGAATACAAGTTCTATTTAGGTCACTATACGATATATGCCCAAGAAACGATTCTTTTTGCAGTCCCGGAGTAAGAAATGGAAGGAGTTAAATTGAATTGGATATGAAAAATGGTGCTTTGTCTGACATGACACGTCGCCTTGCGGTAATCGATACCACTTTTCCATGGAAACAAAGTGGTTTTCGCTATTGGGAAAATATCGAAATTTTCAAACAGAGACCGGATACTCTTTTTTTTGCAACGGACTTAAATATGGATGAATTTCCTACACCAGTTTATAAGTTTGAGTCTTTTGAAATAATTGCAAAAAAAGAAGGGATTACTGATATATATTGTGTTTTTTTAAATCTTGTTTTAAGTTTGCAAGGTGCCTGTTATCTCTCTGATGGTACCTATATGCCTGGATCAAATCCAAGATTTAATATAAGTCCATTTATAAAAGAGAATGATATTAACATCCACACAACATTGTATCCTGGTGGTGGCCTGGATCCTTCCACTTCTGATCAATTTCTTCGTATGGCTGACCAAAATTGTAAAACGGTATTTACGAACATTGATGAAGTATTAAATGTTATCCCAACTAGCATTTATTTTCCGGTAGTAATCAATACGGATTTCTACTCTTATGTTCCAAAGTCTAAATCTAAACGAATACAATTAACTTTTTCTGCTCATCGTGCTGAACGTAAAGGTTTTCCATTATTGGCACAAGTATTTAATCAACTTGATGAACATTTTCATCTAAATATTATAGGTGATTGGCAGAATGACCTCCATTTACTAACGAATAAAAATTATACTTTTTTTGGTCTACTAAATCCTGAAAGAATAAAGATTCTTTATGAGCAATCCCATGTATTCATTTACTGTGGTACTCAAGATCAGTTTGCTCTGGATGGGTTTCCAACAACAGCAGCAGTTGATGCGATGGCAACTGGATGTGTTTTAGTTTCCACCAATCCTCGTAATGACCAATTTATACTTGAAAGCGGCGTAGACTATCTTGAGGTGGAAGCAGATGTGAACTCAATAACAGACACTTTGATCTGGATCAAGGAAAACTTCCAGCAAGCTATGGAGATTGGGATAAAAGGTGCAACTAAAATCAAAAATAATTTTGATTCTAAAGTTATTGTGAAATCAAAATTATCGCACATTTTCGGCAACAATCAATAATTAAATAAATTATACAGAATAGGAGCATATAAGTTAGGAGAAACGTTTTCTTGATATAGATGATACTGTCGAAAAATGGGGGGTCTAAAGTGGATCATCATCTTGAAAAGAGACTCATATTCAAAACGTTCATCAAATCTACAAATTTTATCTGTAACTTTTCTCTTTACAAGAAAACAAAATCCAACAAGACGTAATACTTTCTTCGATCTCCAACATTGGTTTTCGACTTATTCGAAAGGTATTTCTTTAATGTCGGTATAATCCACATCATTTTGTTGGTGGACAACTCACATAATTACTCACCGGACTAGCCTTCAATATTTTTTATTCCCTATAGAGCAACGTAGTCATTGATTGTAACCAATTTTATCGTTATTTAAAAATGAAATTTGATCGCCAGTAGCGATATCTAGAACTTAATTACCATTTACCAAAACCTAAATTCTTTTCATTTATTAAATCTCTTGTGTCCCAATTGTTTCAGAACATGAAAAAAAGGGATTTGTTGCAAAATTCAGCTTTAAATCAACAGTTATTCAAGGGAAATATGAATCTGACATTACATTGGAAATGGTATCTGCGCTATAACCAAGTATTCTCATTTTGATAGATAATGGAGGGATTTAGCTTATCAAATGGCTCCAGCATAATTTATAATGGGGATGATATGATGATGGAGTATGACGTCATCTTTTAGCCATCAAATGATACCTGAGAGTCAGATGAAATGTAAATCAATTTAAGAGCTATTGGATGAGATTGTATCACGTTATAGATTCCTAAGAAAACACTATTGATTTTCCCCTTAGAAACAACAAGACAAAAGGCAGCAATGTTCTTCTTCAAGAAAACATTGCGGTCTTTCTATGTTTCTAGGCCTCGTGTCATACTTCACTATCTCCACTGTTCTATTTTAGTAGAAGATCATGTTGTCTTTATTGGCTGGGTAACAAAGGCTGGATAAAGTGTGACTTAGTCTAGTGAATTTTAAGGATATGCTCAGGGATTTTAAAATGGTTCTGTATTTTTAACAATTGGGCGAATTTTATCCAAGCCAATAAACTCCATATTCATAGAATAATGTATGTTTTGTGAAAAGGAGGATACAAAATTGGGTATGGATAAAAGAGATAAAAAATGTAAAGATTGCGGCCATAGCAAATGCAAATGCAATCAAAAAAAATGTAAAGATTGCGGCCATAGCAAATGCAAGTGCGATCATAAAAAATGTAAAGATTGCGGACATAGTAAATGTAAATGTGACAATAATAAATGTTCGGATTGTGGACATAGTCCATGCAAATGCGAATCTAAACAAGAACAAAAGGTAGAGCAAAACGTTAAAGTGAACGTAAACGTACCTTCTCATTGTAATCATGGACCTCAAGGTAATCCAGGATCACAAGGAGTTCAAGGCCCACAAGGGTCTACGGGTACCCAAGGAGTTCAAGGCCCACAAGGGTCTACGGGTACCCAAGGAGCCCAAGGCCCACAAGGGTCTACGGGTACCCAAGGAGCCCAAGGCCCACAAGGGTCTACGGGTACCCAAGGAGCCCAAGGCCCACAAGGGTCTACGGGTGCCCAAGGAGTCCAAGGCCCACAAGGATCTACGGGTGTCCAAGGAGCCCAAGGCCCACAAGGTACTCAAGGACCTTCTGGAGGGGATCAAGGCCCACAAGGATCTACGGGTGCTCAAGGCGATCAAGGCCCACAAGGATCTTCAGGTGCTCAAGGGGATCAAGGCCCACAAGGATCTACGGGTGCTCAAGGGGATCAAGGCCCACAAGGTTCTACTGGTGCTCAAGGAGACCAAGGCCCACAAGGTTCTACTGGTGCTCAAGGAGACCAAGGCCCACAAGGATCTACGGGTGCTCAAGGAGACCAAGGCCCACAAGGATCTACGGGTGCTCAAGGCGATCAAGGCCCACAAGGATCTACGGGTGTTCAAGGCAATCAAGGCCCACAAGGATCTACGGGTGTTCAAGGCAATCAAGGCCCACAAGGATCTACGGGTGCTCAAGGGGACCAAGGCCCACAAGGATCTACGGGCGCTCAAGGCAATCAAGGCCCACAAGGATCTACGGGCGCTCAAGGCGATCAAGGCCCACAAGGATCTACGGGTGCTCAAGGAGACCAAGGCCCACAAGGATCTACGGGCGCTCAAGGCGATCAAGGCCCACAAGGATCTACGGGTGCTCAAGGAGCCCAAGGCCCACAAGGGTCTACGGGTGCTCAAGGGGACCAAGGCCCACAAGGATCTACGGGTGCTCAAGGCGATCAAGGCCCACAAGGATCTACGGGTGCTCAAGGCGATCAAGGCCCACAAGGATCTACGGGTACTCAAGGCGATCAAGGCCCACAAGGATCTACGGGTGCTCAAGGCGATCAAGGCCCACAAGGATCTACGGGCGCTCAAGGGGACCAAGGTCCACAAGGATCTACGGGTGCTCAAGGCGATCAAGGCCCACAAGGTGCTACTGGTGCTCAAGGAGACCAAGGCCCACAAGGTGCTACGGGTGCTCAAGGAGACCAAGGCCCACAAGGATCTACGGGTGCTCAAGGAGACCAAGGCCCACAAGGATCTACGGGTGCTCAAGGAGACCAAGGCCCACAAGGTGCTACTGGTGCTCAAGGAGACCAAGGCCCACAAGGTGCTACGGGTGCTCAAGGAGACCAAGGCCCACAAGGTGCTACTGGTGCTCAAGGAGACCAAGGCCCACAAGGTGCTACTGGTGCTCAAGGAGACCAAGGCCCACAAGGTGCTACTGGTGCTCAAGGCGTTCAAGGCCCACAAGGAGCCACTGGTACTCAAGGAGACCAAGGCCCACAAGGCGCTACGGGTGCTCAAGGCGTTCAAGGCCCACAAGGAGCCACTGGTACTCAAGGAGACCAAGGCCCACAAGGTGCTACTGGTGCTCAAGGCGTTCAAGGCCCACAAGGTGCTACGGGTGCTCAAGGCGTTCAAGGCCCACAAGGAGCCACTGGTACTCAAGGAGACCAAGGCCCACAAGGCGCTACGGGTGCTCAAGGCGTTCAAGGCCCACAAGGAGCCACTGGTACTCAAGGAGACCAAGGCCCACAAGGTGCTACTGGTGCTCAAGGCGTTCAAGGCCCACAAGGAGCCACTGGTACTCAAGGCGTTCAAGGTCCACAAGGCGCCACTGGGAGTGGTGCAATTATTCCTTTCGCTTCCGGTACCCCAGTAACATTGACTAGTGTTCTAGGTGGATTACTTGATACTGGAGGTCTTATTGGGTTCGGAAGTTCTTTTGAAGGTGTTACTATTGGTGGAGGAACAATTACACTAAGTCCTGGTATTGGGGGCGTGCTTGACTTCGCATTTGTAGCACCTCGTGCCGGAACTGTATCATCAATATCTGCATTCTTTAGTACGACAGTGGCAGTAACTATAGGTACACCAGTTACTATTAGAGCAGAAATATATACGGCACCTGCAGCTAGCAATACTTTTTCTCCATCAGGCGCCTTTGTACTATTAACACCAGCTTTAGGACCTGTAATTTCCATTGGAAATACAGCTAGTGGTACTGCTGCAACTGCACTAGGGGTTACTGCAGGGGAAAAATTATTACTGGTTTTCTCTATAGATACTGCAGTTTCGGTTCTCACTGCGGTTGAAGGTTTTGCAAGCGCGGGTATAACGATTAATTAACATTTTGTTAGTATTTTCTAATTCAAGACATCAGTTGCAGTTTAACAAAAACCGATTAGAAATTGCCCCATAACAATTTATTTGAAAACGGGAAGGATAATAATCTTCCCGTTTTTTTTGTCTATTCAGTTTAAAATTAAGAATTTATCAGTAAGAATCTCCCTCTCCAAAAATCATTAATACAGTTCATCGTATAGTTTGATAAAAAGGGGAATGGGAAGATATTTATGAAAAATTCTGTTCCAGTTGGTAGTGATGTTGCATGTTCAGTGCAGGTTCCTTTATTTGGTATTGGTGTTACCGGGAACCTTGCTGGTCCTTTATTGTTACCGACAGACCCATCGAGCACAGGTGGGGCACAGGTATTTGTAAACGGAGTGCCTGTGGGTCCAGTCTTTACTTCACTTGCTGGTGCTCCAATAGTTGGTACTGTAACAGCCCTAATACCTGCTGCAGGTACAGTGGAAATACAGGTTGTAGGCATTGGTACAAGAGCTACTTCCGGTCGCCACATTAGTAGTTGAAACTTTGTTGTAATTTATACCAGAGAACCCTGTAACAAGTGTGGGATTTTCAATATATATCCAGCTTTTAAACATGAACGAAATCAAAGGCGTAATACTTATATTGTTACGCCTTTGGCATCATTCAATTTCAATACAAGAGAAAGAAGACTGCAAAGCATTTTTAATAGGAAGCTTTGTGGTCTTTTCATGTTTCTAAATACTGACATGAAAATCGGTAATAAAATTTCGACTTAGTAATTGAAGACGAACACAGAAAAAACGGAATATCCAATGAAGGTAAACCGATGCATTATATACTGTACCAAAAGGTGAGAAAGATAGAGATTAAGCAATTTACAGTGATTTACTCCCCTTATGATGAACTAATTAGCCCGTAATTAGTGATAGAAACAAGCATTTATTCGCTTTTTTACATATTGTCGAACAAACATCTTTATCTCTGACGATTACCAAACGTTCGATGTCTTGTCCTTTTGTGTATACATAAGATTAACAAATTTGCTCGAAAGCAAGCTAATTTCTTCTTTATTAGAATTCGTTTTATTTTACGAGATAATTAAAAGGCTCTCTCAAGTTCAGAATCAAGGTAAAGATAACCGGCATCTATTAAAAATGTTATCCATACATTGTTATAATAGGAATAATTTTTAAAAAATTCCAAAAGACAATCCAAGGTGAACAATTAAGATTCACTTAATAACTAATATCCTTAATCCCTTTTTTAAAAAGAAATTAAGTCTTTGTAATTTTATGAACAACTGGCGCACATAGCTAGATTTTTAGTCCAAGGTTGTTAATATCATTTCAATCTGCTTGATATCTTCTACAAATTCATGATAATCCTTTACGCGCTCACGATAAGAGTGAAGAGCAGTTTTGAATAAATCGTTCGTATCAAGAAATCCATCTTCTCGTGAGGCAACTATAATATCTAACCATTGACTAAATGTTTTTAGACCTAGTATGTTGTTATTTTGATTCGGATGTCTTCGAAAATAACTAAGAGCTTCCGGAATATACACAGCTTTTCCTTTTGATAATAATGACAACCAGGCAGCTAGATCATTGATAAGAGAATACTGTTTCCCTTTGTATACTCCATAAAGTTCGGTAAGATCTTTTTTTCTAAATAACACTGTTGTCGGTTCACCGATGACATTGAGACAACGGGTTAATGCAACGTTCCCCAACATCTTTCCATCTAAAATTCTTGTTTCTTCATATAGCCTAGCCGTTGCACCGATAGGAGGGAGAAACTGACCTGATTCATCGATGGTTTGTCGATAAGAAGTAACAAGTGAAATATTTTCGAATTCATTAAAAAAATAGATCATTTTTGCGATTTTTTCTTTTTGAAAAACGTCATCATCCATCAAGTAATTGATATATTCCCCTGATGCTAGATCAAAGCATTTGTGCCAATTTTCAAGAAATAAATTCCGTTCGTTTTTATGATACTTGATCTGAGGAAATGAATGTAAATAAGGAACAAGCATATCTTGTACTCGATCATCTGAACTATCATCACAGATGATGATTTCTATATTCGGGTAGGTTTGTTCTAATACACTATCGATGGCTATTTTTAGAGTATGTGGTCGGTTATACGCAGGTATGACTATACTTACTAATGGAAGTACCACGGGATACTCCTCCTTCCTATATAGTAACATTCCCTCCGATATGGACACTGGGGCAACTGTCACAAAATCTACAATTCGATTATCGCGGCTCTCCTAAATGATTTCGTTTAACAATGAACATAGAAGGATGTACTAACTAACGTACCTGCAAACTGAAAACTAAACTTCTTTGTTTTTTCAACTAGACGTTACTTTAGGAATGGATCCTTTGTGCTAGAATATACAATTTTTACCTGTTTTTTATTAGCGAAGAGATATTAGTAAATCACCTAAAATAGGAGCATCATCTACGATTAAGCCCTTTTAATTCAAGTCGTTCATCCAGAAATTCTGTCCCTTGAATTCCGATTTAGATTTGCTCACAAAGTTAAAGAACTTTACGACCATTACTACCACAACACCAAATCACCATCGTCTTTCTGAAGGAACCATCCTTCAAACGAACATCTTTGTTTGTGATTTATTTCCATATAGATAAACTTAAGATTCGACTGGATATATTCTCCGGAACTAGCCAAGGCGTATAAGGATACCTATAAAAATGGATGCTGATAATAAGGAGGAGAAAAATAAGTCCGTGATTGGATGTTTTAACTCGTAAGCGAATGAATGATGTCATCGTTTTGTGGACCTTCTGGACCAAATAGGCATCCCGTAGATAAGGCAATTTTCCTTTCAGCTTTTTGAACTGTCCAGTCATTACCTAGAAATCTTTTTGATATAATTGTTTGAGGTACCAAGTATAAATTTGAAGTATCCTACAACCACTGGTACACCAGATTCGTGGATCTGTCGATAGAAGTCGAGGGTCATATATGTACCAAAGGTAGCATATGGAATAAACGTGTCCACTTGATCGCCCAGTATTAGCTACTCACTAAAGGCTCTTCTCATCCATACACCAGTTATCCGAACGAGTACCTACAAAAAATGACTCTATTCCACACCATATCGTAGCCAGGAGTAGGGTTGTAAAAAATGTGAAATTCGGCATCGAGACATAGTTATTTCCCCCTTGAACGCTTACTTTGGGAAATAACTAATAATAAGCCGGCTCATAGGTTATCCAATACTCGTTGTTCACAGGTTATTGAGGGTGCCGAAAGTACTGTAAATTCGAGATAATTTTATTTCGGACAAATACGTGATCAACGACTCCTTGCTTCATCTAAAATATATTGCTATCGCTTTGGTAATAGACTTCAACTGATGAAAAATTAAATTGATCTTCCCTGAAAATGAATGCTCTCTCTGCCACCGTTTCAAAAATAGCTCATGACCATGCAGTGATTGTGACCATAGACGTCGTTTTTTGCTTGGTGGCTCTAAGATGGAGAGGGGCATATGCATTCTTTTTGAACATCAGCCTCCGTTGATATTGTAATGTTACTGATTCGTTCAAAATGAACGTCTGGGTTTGTCTTTGAGTTGCATGGAGTAATATTTTCTAATATTTCCTATATATATAATCGATGTAAAAAAATTCATATGATGAAGAGAATGAGTAATGGTTATAGAAACTACTCATGAATCAATACGAATCTATAGTTTGTGTTGGATATTCTGAAAGGGGGATGGATATGTCATCGGATCATACTCCACTATTGACAACTCACCTATTTATTTCAAAGAAAAATTCATGGGATGGATTGGAAGATATGTTAATGAGACTGGCTGAAAGTGGAATCACAGTGAAGTTGTATGGACCTGATGATGCATTATTGGATATAAATCCTAAAAATCCTCGTGTATATGTTTCATTGGGAACGGAGTGGGAAGAATTTAGAACACTGAATGCGTTACCTGTTCACGAGAGAAAACGTTGGTTACATTACAATTCTTCAACAGAAATTCAACCATTCAATTTATTTTTCTGCTGGCTCAAACGGACCGATCCTCTCCCTGAAAATAAAGCGCTACCTTCGACTCGTTTTTCTTCAGATACTCCTTTAGTGTCCGTGTTCACAGCTAGCTACAAGTCCAAAGACAAAATTCAGCGACCTTATCGCTCTCTATTGAATCAGACTTACTCTAATTGGGAATGGGTTATTGTAGACGACTCCGGTGATGAGGATGAGACATACAACCAAGATTTACTGCCTCTAGACGATCCCCGTGTGAGGAGGTATCGCCAAGATTCCCGCAATGGCTACATAGGGGCAATCAAACGGTATGCAGCAGGTCTATGTACAGGGGAAATTTTAGTGGAAGTAGATCATGATGATGACCTAACTCCAAATTGCCTGAAGAAAATCGTCGATGCATTTCAACAACACCCTGAATGTGGCTTTGCTTATGGGGATTGTGCAGAGGTGCACGTAGGGAGCCACCATGCTCATTGGTATGGTTGGGATTGTGGTTTTGGATTTAGTATTCATTATCGAGTCTGGGTACATGAAATGAATCGATGGCAAAATGTGCAAAGACACACTACCATCAATGGGAATACAATCCGCCATTTGGTTGGTTTACCTAATCATCCTCGTGCGTGGGCGAGGGATTTTTACCATCTAATTGGAGGCCACCGCGAAGAACTATTGGTTGCAGACGATTACGATATGCTAGTTCGGACGTTTCTTAGTACGAAGTATGTATCTATTCCCGATTTACTCTATATCCAATATCGAAATGAAAATGGAGATAACTCTACTTTTCAGAGAAATAAGCAGATTCAAATCCTCGTAAAAGAACTAAACAGTTATTATTCCCAGAGAATCTACACAAGATTGGAAGAACTGAATTTACCCGAGAGTGTGCCATATAGTCGTATATGGGAGACAACTACAGATAATCCAGCACGAAAAACTGCTCATATCATTAATGAAGAATTATCTAGAGTTTCCATACTATTTCCTATTCCTCACTCCTGTCCTACAAATGAGCACACCCAATTATTTAAAACTCTTCAAAAGGGCATAGATACCAATTTTAATGAAATCGAGGTTGTTATTGTTGGTCGTATTCCTGCTGGAATCGAAAGCTTTGCGTCAAGGGCGCCCATGGGAGCCATCCGCTGGTGGCCAATGGAGGAGAATGATTCAATAGAAACGTGTATCCAATATGCCAAGTTTTGCTCTTCATGTTCTGAGAAAGTAGTAGTGTTGCCTTAACCTCTGCAAGGATGATAAGAGTTGCTGCTATAGGAGCTAGTTAACAAAAAATGCCCAAACTATGACTATTTCAACTTGAATCTTACTTTTATTATCACGCCTGATGACAAGTAAATTAAAAACGGGGAGGGTTATTAACCCTTCCCGTTTTTTTGTCTTCTCAATTATTAGATTAAGAATTTATCAGTAAAAACCTCCCCTTCAAAACCATAAAACAGTCAATCATATATTTTGATACAAAGGGGAAGGGAAAGGTGTTTATGAAAAAACCCCCTCATTAATTATTCGTCACAATTTTTAATATAATTTTAAAAAATAATCAATTTTTTTCACACTCAAGTTATTCGCTCCGTTTCTCATCTCAATAACATACCCCATAACTGAAGGTATGAATCACATGTTGAATAAATTTTTTGCCTAGATCCTTGGTTATTTTCTGACTCTTTTACAAGAGCTAGGCGATACCATATATGGGCTATTTGAATTCTTTGTTTACTTTATATAAAATTCCTAATATTCAAGAAGCATCTTGGAGTGGTACATCATAATTAAATCATCACAAGTGATTCTTGATTCTTTTTCTTTTATTAAATCTCTAGAACACTCCCCTATGTCTTTTCATGCACAAATTTCATCCTCAATCCATCCTTTTTGTAGTTTAGAATTTTCGATTTCCTTAATAATCCCCTTTTCTCGTTGGTTAAAGACGACGGGGGTGTAACCATAGAGGAAAAAAAGATAATCGTTACTACGATATTGAACCGGCATCGCCCATACACCAAACCTTGGAAACTCCATCTAGCCCCATACTTAATAGTGTAATGGATCTTAATTTGGCACTAACTAACAGGTTGCGAAGCTCGGGATTCTTTCATATATAGCCGACTAAACCATGTTAAATAAAAGTGAGATTAAATGCACTACTTACTAGTCCAGAAGTTGTCCTTTTGCATAAAAAAGACTATGGGATGCTAAAATTTTACAATCGATAACTTTAAAGGAAAAACATGGAAGAGACATCCAAAAGGCAGTGAAATATCACATAGTGGAACAAACTTATGGGCCTAAGCGAGTTCGTTCAAATTCCCTACATATATATCAGGTGTTCACCACTTCCAAATTTAATTTTATATTCATAGGATACAGTAATGTCTGATAGAAAGGAGGATAAAATTGGGTAAGGATAAAAAAGATAAAAAATGTAAAGATTGCGGACATAGTAAATGTTTGGATTGTGGACATAGTCAATGCAAATGCGAATCTAAAAAAGAACAAAAGGTAGAGCAAAACGTTGAAGTGAATGTAAGCGTACCTGCTAATGGTAATCAGGGTACTCAAGGCTCTAAAGGGGCTCAAGGACCTCAGGGATCTCAAGGAGTTCAAGGCCCTCAAGGAGTTCAAGGTTCTCAGGGGCCACAAGGAGTTCAAGGCCCTCAAGGAGTTCAAGGCTCTCAGGGGCCACAAGGAGTTCAAGGCCCTCAAGGAGTTCAAGGCTCTCAGGGGCCACAAGGTGTTCAAGGGGACCAAGGACCACAAGGTGCTACTGGTGCTCAAGGAGACCAAGGCCCACAAGGTGCTACTGGTGTTCAAGGGGACCAAGGCCCACAAGGTGCTACTGGTGCTCAAGGAGACCAAGGCCCACAAGGTGCTACTGGTGTTCAAGGGGACCAAGGCCCACAAGGTGCTACTGGTGCTCAAGGAGACCAAGGCCCACAAGGTGCTACTGGTGTTCAAGGGGACCAAGGACCACAAGGTGCTACTGGTGCTCAAGGAGACCAAGGACCACAAGGTGCTAGTGGTGCTCAAGGGGACCAAGGACCACAAGGCGTTCAAGGCCCTCAAGGTGCTCAAGGACCACAAGGCGTTCAAGGCTCACAAGGCGTTCAAGGCCCTCAAGGTGCTCAAGGACCACAGGGCGTTCAAGGCCCTCAAGGTGCTCAAGGCCCACAGGGCGTTCAAGGACCACAAGGGGATCAAGGCCCGCAAGGCGTTCAAGGACCGCAAGGTGCTCAAGGGCCACAAGGTGCTCAAGGCCCTCAAGGCGTTCAAGGACCACAAGGTGCTCAAGGCCCGCAAGGTGCTCAAGGACCGCAGGGCGTTCAAGGGCCACAAGGTGCTCAAGGCCCACAAGGTGCTAGTGGTGCTCAAGGGGACCAAGGCCCACAAGGTGCTAGTGGTGCTCAAGGAGACCAAGGCCCACAAGGTGCTACTGGTGTTCAAGGGGACCAAGGCCCGCAAGGTGCTAGTGGTGCGCAGGGTACTCAAGGCCCACAAGGTGCTAGTGGTGCTCAAGGGGACCAAGGCCCACAAGGTGCTATTGGTGCGCAAGGTACACAAGGACCTCAAGGACCACAAGGTGGTACTGGTGTTCAAGGGGACCAAGGCCCACAAGGTGCTAGTGGTGCTCAAGGAGACCAAGGCCCACAAGGTGCTACTGGTGTTCAAGGGGACCAAGGCCCGCAAGGTGCTAGTGGTGCGCAGGGTACTCAAGGCCCACAAGGTGGTACTGGTGTTCAAGGGGACCAAGGCCCACAAGGTGCTACTGGTGCTCAAGGAGACCAAGGCCCACAAGGTGGTACTGGTGTTCAAGGGGACCAAGGCCCGCAAGGTGCTACTGGTGCTCAAGGAGACCAAGGCCCACAAGGTGCTACTGGTGTTCAAGGGGGCCAAGGCCCGCAAGGTGCTATTGGTGCGCAGGGTACTCAAGGCCCACAAGGTGCTAGTGGTGCTCAAGGGGACCAAGGCCCACAAGGTGCTATTGGTGCGCAAGGTACACAAGGACCTCAAGGACCACAAGGCGTTCAAGGCCCTCAGGGCGTTCAAGGACCGCAAGGTGCTCAAGGGCCACAAGGTGCTCAAGGCCCGCAGGGTGTTCAAGGCCCACAAGGGGATCAAGGCCCGCAAGGTGCTCAAGGACCGCAGGGCGTTCAAGGCCCACAAGGTGCTCAAGGACCGCAGGGCGTTCAAGGCCCACAAGGGGATCAAGGCTCGCAAGGCGTTCAAGGCCCTCAAGGTGCTCAAGGCCCGCAAGGTGCTCAAGGCCCGCAAGGCGTTCAAGGCCCACAAGGGGATCAAGGCTCGCAAGGCGTTCAAGGCCCTCAAGGTGCTCAAGGCCCGCAAGGCGTTCAAGGACCACAAGGTACTCAAGGGGACCAAGGACCACAAGGTGCTAGTGGTGCTCAAGGGGACCAAGGCGTTCAAGGCCCTCAAGGTGCTCAAGGACCGCAGGGCGTTCAAGGGCCACAAGGTGCTCAAGGCCCACAAGGTGCTCAAGGACCGCAGGGCGTTCAAGGCCCACAAGGGGATCAAGGCTCGCAGGGCGTTCAAGGCCCACAAGGGGTTCAAGGCCCGCAAGGGGATCAAGGCCCGCAAGGTGTTCAAGGTCCGCAAGGCACTCAAGGCCCGCAGGGCGTTCAAGGCCCACAAGGGGATCAAGGCCCGCAAGGTGCTCAAGGCCCGCAGGGCGTTCAAGGCCCACAAGGGGATCAAGGCCCGCAAGGCACTCAAGGCCCGCAGGGCGTTCAAGGCCCACAAGGGGATCAAGGCCCGCAAGGTGTTCAAGGCCCGCAAGGGGATCAAGGCCCGCAAGGCGTTCAAGGCCCACAAGGTGTTCAAGGCCCGCAAGGTGCTCGAGGCCCGCAGGGCGATCAAGGGCCACAAGGTGCTCAAGGACCACAAGGCGTTCAAGGTCCACAAGGTGCTCAAGGCCCGCAGGGCGTTCAAGGCCCACAAGGTGCTCAAGGTGCTCAAGGACCACAAGGCGTTCAAGGTCCACAAGGCGTTCAAGGCCCGCAAGGTGCTCAAGGTCCACAAGGTGCTCAAGGTCCACAAGGCGTTCAAGGCCCACAAGGTACTCAAGGACCACAAGGCGTTCAAGGTCCACAAGGTGGAGTATTAGCCTTTGCAGATTTTTTTGCGTTGATGCCTCCTGATAATGCAGCAACAGTTGCTGCCGGTACAGACGTAAGCTTTCCGCAAGATGGACCTACTAGTGGGGCTGCTATTTCCCGTACTGGTCCTAGTACATTTAACTTATTAGAAATTGGCTTTTATCAGGTCCTGTTTCAGGTGAGTGTGACCGAAGCGGGCCAACTGATTCTAACTCTCAATGGTGCTGACCTAGCCTATACGGTGGTCGGGCGAGCAACCGGTACTACTCAGATAGTAGGAATGGCTCTTGTGCAAACGACAGTGATCAACTCAATACTCACTGTACGAAATCCTGCTGGCAATACCCCGGCGCTTACCATCACTCCTTTGGCTGGAGGAGCAAGGCCTGTTTCAGCACACCTTGTTATCACGCGACTCGGATAGACGGAAAAATAATTAATATGACATTCTGTATCAAACCTGTTGGCTGGTTTGGTAGTAGCATTTAGCCCAATTAAAAACATGGTACTCTCAATTTAAAAAATTAAACCTGTGATTAAAATGATAAAAGATATGGATTAGTCTGATTGCTATTTTTAAGAATCCTCAATTTTTTTAATAATGGGTGCTTCGTACTATAAAAAGGTCAAGCAGATATTTAAAATGTACCCTTTGTAAAGGACATTAAAAAAAGGTTAGGCCACATTAAGAAGATGATTTCTGTGTATTCTACAGGGGGCATCTTTTTTTAATTCCATTGGTATCTAAACTAGTTATAATACGTCATATAACTTCTTATTTTCATTTTATGTACATTTATAGTATTACAAGGTTTAATATAGGCTTCATCTTAGAAATGACCAAAAAAGGAATCTATTAGAGTGTTATCCAACAGTTCCTCTTTTTTACATTTATTGCATAATTCCTAGTTTTTTTACGTGTTTCTGAAATGTGGGACTAGTATAGTGTACTCCTTGACCAGAGTGATTATAGGCCCCTTCCGCAAACTTTACTCGTTTATTCTTCATTAAATTTACTAATGTATCTGTAGCTAAATCTAATGTCATTCGACTAGACACATTATAGGCAAGTATTTAAAGTATTTCATTCGTTGAACTATCTTTAATCGTGGATAAATAAATAAGCCTTCTGTCCATTGTCATAATATAAATATGTAATATCAGTAAGTAATACTTTTCCTGGAATTGCTTGTTTAAACTCTCGGTTTAATAAGGTCGGCAGAACGGTGTGTGTTCTTGAGTGGCTTTCAACGTCTTCTGATTAGGGTTGGTTCTTCTAATTGGACAAACAATCTTGTATTCATTATCAACAACATTCCTGACAGTTGGAGTTTTTCAAAGAAGGAAAAAAGGAAGACCTTACTAGGCTGCTGAACCGCCAAAAAGCTCACACAGAAGTTTATCCAAATACGTATAGACCATTACACTAAATCCATGGATAACTCAATTGCATAAAAAGTGTAATGGATTTTTTAATTTGGCACGTAAGTAACCAACAGATTGCAAGGCTCGGCCACGGCTATTTTGGGATTATTTCATGTTTAGCTGGTAGACCCCGTTAAATAAAAATGAGCTTACTAGGGCTAATAACTAGGCCGGAAGTTGTCCTTTTGCATATAAAGGATTAATGAATGACAAAAGGGAGGCAGCTTATGAAAATCCGAAAGGCCATTATTCCGGCCGCAGGCCTCGGGACTCGATTTTTGCCTGCAACAAAAGCCCAGGCTAAGGAAATGCTGCCGATTGTTGATAAACCAACGATTCAATATATTGTAGAAGAAGCAGTAGCTTCGGGTATAGAGGAAATTATTATCATAATCGGTAGAGGAAAAAGATCAATAGAGGATCATTTTGATAAATCCTATGAGTTGGAAGATGCACTTTTAAGAAAAAATCAGCTAGATGTTTTAGAGGAAGTTCAGAAAATATCTAGTTTGGCAAATATCTATTATGTCCGCCAAAAGGAACCGAAGGGGCTAGGACATGCAATTCTCTGCGCGAAAAGCTTCATTGGAAATGAACCTTTTGCTGTTTTATTAGGAGATGACATCGTTATGTCTGAAACACCTTGTCTGAAACAAATCATCAGTGTTTTCGAGTATTGTAACAGCTCCGTTGTAGCTGTTCAGAATGTACCGGAAAAGGATGTCAGTAAATATGGAATTATTAAGCCAAAAGGGACAATGATTGAGCCTAACCTTTTCCATATCGATTCTTTGGTGGAAAAACCCAAAAGGGAAGAGGCTCCTTCCAGATATGCGATTATGGGGCGTTATGTTTTAAGACCTGAGATTTTTGAAACACTAGCAAAGCTTCCAATTGGACATGGTAATGAATTACAGCTAACAGATGCCATAAATGAGCTAAATAAGCAGCAGGCCGTATTAGCATATAACTTTGAGGGAAACCGATATGATATTGGTGATAAAGTTGGATTTATTAAGGCAACAATAGACTTTGCCTTGCAAAGGGATGATATAAGAGATGAGGTACTTTCCTATTTAAGTCATGTAAATAAGAAAGAAAACCTTCAGATTATAAAGAGAGAGCTTGAATAATATGAAAATAGCTGTTTTAGGTACAGGTTATGTCGGGCTGTCCACTGGTGTTTGTTTGTCAGAAATAGGGCATAGTGTCATTTGTATCGATACAGATGAACAGAAAATTAAAAGTCTACGTCAAGGGATTTCTCCAATATATGAACCGGGTCTGGAGACTTTGCTTGTTCAAAATGCTGCAGCGGGTAGACTGCTATTTACAACTTCTCATCGAGAGGCATTAATTGGTGCTGAGATTATTATTATTGCTGTAGGAACACCGCAAAGGGATGACGGGGGAGCAGATTTATCGTATCTTGAGCAAGCGGCGAAGGATATTGCTGCCCATTTAGTACAGAGTGCTGTGGTCGTCTTAAAGAGTACAGTGCCTGTTGGTACGAATGAATTTATTAAAAAAATTATGGAAGATCAATGTAACGAAAGGGTCACCCTTGAAATGGTTTCAAACCCTGAATTCTTAAGACAAGGGTCTGCCATTATGGATACGATGCAACCAGATCGAATCATTATCGGTTTTGAAAATGAAGAGGCGGCAATGAAAGTACAAGAAATGTATCGTCCGTTGAATGCACCATTTGTATTAACAAGTATTAAAAGTGCGGAAATGATTAAGTATGCTTCTAATGCCTTTTTGGCGACTAAGATTAGCTTTATCAATGAGGTTGCCAATTTATGCGGGGTAGTAGGAGCAGATGTTGAAGATGTAGCAAAGGGAATGGGAAAAGATAAAAGGATTGGAGAATCCTTTTTACAACCCGGTATTGGTTATGGAGGATCTTGTTTTCCTAAGGATGTTAAAGCTTTGCTTCATACGGCCAATTTGCATGGAATACAGTTCTCCCTGTTGAAAGAAACAGTAGCGATTAACGATTTCCAGCAAGAACTCCTTGTAACGAAAGCTATAAAACGTTTTGGAGAATTAAAAGGAAAAAAGGTTGCGATGCTTGGTCTTGCTTTCAAGCCTGAGACTGACGATATGAGGGAAGCGCCATCAATCAAAATTGCGCGTTCATTAGCCAAACTGGGAGCAGAAGTGGTAGCTTATGATCCCGTTGCAATAGATAATGCCAAGAAAATATTAAGGGATACAATTAGGTATGCAAGCTCAGCCCACGAAGCGGCATTGGATGCGGACGCAGTATTTATTGTCACAGAATGGAATGAGTTTAGACATTTAAATCTTGAGGCATTGATGAATATAATGAAACAACCGATTGTTTTTGATGGAAGAAATTGTTTTGGGGAAGAACGAATCAGAGCTTGTAAGAAAATTGAATATTATCCAATAGGAAGACCATCAATAATAATTGGAATGACTTAAATGATCAACATTTTCTAACATCTTCATTAATTCTAAAATGATTTTTTAAAGCCGTAGTATAAACTATTCTATAGGCGGGCAAACCGGCGAAGCAGCACCTTTGATAGTTCTTAGGTGCTTTTTTGTATTTCTTAAAATAGAAGTAATTATCTTTGAAGATATAAAGCGAATTATAATCGCTAAGTGACCGTCATTTCTTTGTGTCGATTTGCTTGGTATTTGAGAAACATAGAGGAATACAATAACTCCAATAAAAAGACCCTCTATTTAGTTTACTCTCATTAGTATTACCTAAACAATGGAAATACATAGAGAGTCCACGAGTCTATCATATATTTTTATTAAATTTTTTTTCTTTTGTCAGGCATACTCGTTTTGTTATGTTTCTGGTCCTGATAGTCTATTAATCATTCTTCTCCGGCCATTAAAGCCATAGATTAATATCAACTATTAGCATGTTGAATTATTTTCATCATTTGTCTTTTAATTAACATTATGTCAAATCACTTACTTCAATCCTCTTTGTATTATGCTACACATACTCACTGCCATTAGCGTTACCGAATGTTATGAGCGCCAGCTATAGCTAATGAATCTTCAACAACTGCTATCTCACTTTTAAACGATTCCAAGGAAATTCGATTCCATTTAGTCCATGCGTACCTATATAGTCGTACATAATATACTTGAAAAGGACCAGAAAATTTGCTTACTATGCTTGAAAGGAGAACATTTACTTGCACACTGCTATGCATTTGAATTTAAGAGTTGACCCGACCCAATATATCTCACAGATTCGAGAAGTTCCTGATTATGATTATATTCATATGGTACGACAACCTAAGTATATGATAGACCTTTCCCTTCTGAATGAGAAGGTTCATTATCTCAATGAAATTTTCTCTCCAAAAGAATATGTGGAAAGAAATAATATTTCCCTCTTACACGCTCACCATGGTCAATTAGGGATGTTATTACTTCCTTTTAAAGAGGAAACAAACCTTCCGTTGGTAACAAGTATCCGAGGCAGGGATGCAACCCTGGCTAATCAGCCTATTGGCTATCTTGAGAACATGAAAATGCTTTTTGAGAAAGGTGAGCGTTTTTTTCCAGTTTGTCAATATTTAGCTGATAGATTAATTGCTTGGGGCTGTCCTCCAGAAAAGATCAGAGTGTTATATGGCGGGGTTGACCTTAACCAATACAATTACCGAACTCCACATAAAGAGGGCTCTCAAAACATTTTATCCATCGGAAGGTTGGTGGAAAAAAAAGGGCACCACATCTTAATGCAAGCTTTTCAAAAAATCAGAGGTAAATTTCCAAATGCCACCTTGACGATTATCGGCAGAGGGGAGCTTGAAGAACAGATCAAGTCTTTGGCAAATCAACTTAATTTAGGAGATTCTTTTCGATTATTAAATCATCTCCCTAAAGATCAAGTACGAGAACAAATGACCAATGCAGATATATTTTGCGCAGCTAGCTTAGTGGCTGCCGATGGAGATGTAGAAGGTATACCTAATACATTAAAAGAAGCTATGGCGATTGGGGTACCAGTGATCTCGACCAATCATGCCGGCATCCCTGAATTAATAACAAATAACAAAGAGGGAGTTTTAGTACAAGAAAACAATGTAGATGAACTTGCAGAGGCTCTTGAATTTATGCTAACTAACAGAGAGCTGTGGGAAACATATACAGTAGCGGCTCGTCAAAAAATCGAGCAAAACTTTAACCTTGTCCAACAGCTTCAACAACAAGCTGAATTTTATGATGAACTTGTAGCTCCTTATAAAAAAGGTGAACAAAATTCAGTAACACCTGACAAAAAGGATAAAAAGAATAAAAAAGATAAAAAAGATAAAAAAACCCTTAAGAATACTAAACAGGCTCAAAAGCAAGTTAAGTATGATGAGCAATCAATAGAGCCTAGTAAAAAAGATAAAAAAGCCGAAAAAGTAAAAAAAGCCCTTAGTTATATTCAACAGCTTCAACAGCAGACTAAAGATAAAGATAAAGATAAAGATAAAGATAAAGATAAACTAGTAGCATCTAATAAAAAAGACAAAAAAGATAAAAAAGCCCTTAGTTATATTCAGCAGCTTCAACAGCAGACTAAAGATAAAGATAAAGATGAACTAGTAGCATCTAATAAAAAAGACAAAAATGCTAAAAATCAAAAGCAGGCTAAAGATGATGAAACAGTAGCATCTCGTAAAAAAGAAAAAAAGGCTCAAAAGGCCGAAAAAGACAAAAAAGCCCTTAATTATATTCAGCAGCTTCAACAGCAGACTAAAGAAAAAGAAAAAGAAAAAGAAAAAGAAAAAGATAAACTAGTAGCATCTAATAAAAAAGGCAAAAAAGCCCTTAATAAAATTCAGCAGCAGTCTAAAGATGATGATGAAACAGTAGCATCTCGTAAAAAAGAAAAAAAGGCTCAAAAAGCCGAAAAAGTCAAAAAAGCCCTTAATTATATTCAGCAGCTTCAACAGCAGGCTAAAGATAGGCAGTCAGGAGGATAATCATGGAGGATTTTAAAACTATTACGGTAACCAAAGGTGAAAAATCTTTAGAAATTCACAATCCCACTACCTATTCGCTGATAGGAATGGGTGCTCAAGGTGCAGTGTTTAAACTCTCTGAAGATAAATGTGTGAAAATCTATTCAGATCCGGTACAAGCGAAAATGGAGGAAGAAGCCCTTAAAGCAGGACAACATTTACCCTTTATGCCTGTGGTATATGATACAGGATCAAACTATATAGTCATGGAATATTTTAATGCCCCAACCTTAAAAGAATACCTTAGAAATTGTACGTATATCCCTGATTATATAGTAAAGAAACTTCTCTATATCTTAAAGGAATTAAAACAAGCAAAATTCACCATGATAGATGCCCCTCTACGCCATATTTTTGTCGTTGGTAATGAGGAACTTAAGGTGATTGACCATGTAAATTCCTTCAAAAGAATGCACCCTGTACCATTAAAATTATTAAGAGATTTAAAAATAATCCTATTAAAGGACTCGTTCTTAGCCCAAGTGAAAATGCTTGAACCGGACACTTTCAATGAGTGGGAGAATTATTTCAATCAAAATAGTTTGGACTTTAGAAATATTACCGTCCTTTCTGGAGGGTCAGGGAGTGGAGTAAAAGTGGATAGTGCTATTACACAAACACTAATTGGAAAAGGGCATCAAGGTGCTGTTTATCGAGTGTCTGAAGACAAATGCGTAAAACTTTACGGGAAAACTGAACATGCAAATCAGGAAAAAAAGGTTCTCTTATCAAGTCAAGACTTGCCTTTTATCCCGAAAGTCTTTGAAACAGGACCAAATTATATTGTAATGGAATATCTATTAGGGCCAGATTTAAATACGTTTCTAAAAAAACAATCTGTACTTTCTGAGGATATAACAAGACGATTACTCTATATATTGAAAACAATGGAAAAATCAGGTTTCAAACAAATTGATGCCCCAATAAGGCATATTATTATAACCAATAATGGTTTTAAATTAGTCGATCATGTGTACTCGTTTTCACGTGAACAAAAAAGACCTCTGGAGTTATTTAAAGACCTGCGAGAAAGAAATTTTTTAGATTCTTTTCTAGAACAAGTGCAAGCGATAGATCCTGATACGCATGCTGAATGGACAAAAACACCAATACCATTAGATGAAAATGATAATACGCTTCTATAGTCATAGTTAGGCAACGCTTGAACTTTTTATGATGAGAAAATTAAAAAACCTGGTGAAAAGCAAGGTGACACATGTTCCTCATTATTTCCAAAATGGAAAACCTTGTTTTTCATTCCCTCATCAATTAGGAAAAGTATATGGTTCTCGCTGTTTCGATACTGCACATGCAGTGACAGATGACTATTGATTCACTATTTTCTTCCCTAATTTAAAAGAGCATTGCCCCAACAATCCCTTTCAAAAGCAAAAAAGACTAGGCACTTGAATTAATTCAGGACTATCCATCTTCAAGAAATGAATGTGAAAAAATCATGAGGTTTGAAGCGAAAAAGGATTTCATGTCATTGGTGAATTACGAATGAATTGTAAAGTCAATCCCCTAGGGGTTGGAATGAAAACTTCTGAGTTTGCCTCGTCTAATATCCAAGATAATGACCTTTGCTCTGTTGCCGTAAAGGATTCAAAGTATCAGTGTATGAATACGAAAGCTTATTCAGTGTTCAAGAAAATGTCAAAGTCCTATTGTATAGAAAGGATCGGAATTAATACTATGAAAATTTTAGTGACGGGAGCGGCAGGTTTTATTGGTTTCCATCTAACAAAACGTTTGTTAGCTCAAGATTTCAATGTTATAGGTGTAGATAATATTAATGGTTATTATGATGTTCTTTTAAAGAACGATCGTCTCAAGATATTAGAGGAAAACCCTAATTTCGAATTCCATAAAATGGATATATCAAATAAAGAAAAATTAAATCAAATATTTAAAGACAGAACGATTCAGATAGTCATCAACTTAGCAGCTCAAGCGGGAGTACGTTATAGTATAGACAACCCAGATTCTTATGTTAATTCCAACCTAGTTGGGTTTGTTAATATTTTAGAGGCATGTCGACAATATAATGTAGAGCACTTGATTTATGCATCTTCTAGTTCTGTTTATGGAGCTAATACTAACATCCCTTTCTCAACTAAAGACTCAGTAGATCATCCAGTAAGTTTATATGCTGCCACAAAAAAGTCTAATGAATTAATGGCTCATACTTATAGTCATTTATTTAATATTCCAACCACAGGACTCCGATTCTTTACAGTGTATGGTCCTTGGGGGAGACCTGATATGGCTTATTACTCTTTTACTCGAAATATTATTGAAGAGAATACAATAAGGGTTTTTAATAATGGAGATATGAGAAGAGATTTTACTTATATTGATGATATTGTTGAGGGAATAATCCGATTACTCGATAATCCACCGATATATAACGAAACATGGGATAGAGCTAATCCTGATCCAAGTTCTAGCTATGCCCCCTACAAGATTTATAACATTGGTAACAATAATCCCATAAAATTAATGGATTTTATTAATACATTAGAGAAACTAATTGGCAAAAAGGCAAGAATAGAATTCTTACCAATGCAACCAGGAGATGTTAAGGAGACCTATGCAGATATTTCCGATTTGCATGCTGATGTGGGATTCTATCCTGCAACAACAGTAGAAGAAGGTTTAACACAGTTTGTAAATTGGTACAATAAGTACTATATGAAATAAGAAAAAAGGAAGTAGTGAAGAAGTGAAGAAGTGAAAAAAATATTGATGGAATCTCTACTTCAGTCAGTAAGGATAAAACCACCCGTATCAATCACCTCAACTTTGTTAATGATAACAAAGTTGAGGTGAGATACTATGGCTCAAGATGTTCTGTGTGAAGTCGATAACTGTACCTATTGGGGTTCTGGAAACAAATGTAATGCTGATGCTATTTATGTAGTAAGTCATAGGGGTAAACAAGCATCTAAACATTTAAACCAGAAATTTAATTTTTGTAAAGGGTAACCAATATTTTGGTTATCCTTTACTATTTATAGTATTGATAATAACTATCATTTCCATTCGCATTTTTTGAATTACTTTTATTTTTATATCTGGGTTATGATAAGGTATTCCAAGAAGAGTTATGAATGAAACTGTATCTTTTTTTTGTTATTAAATAGCAGGAAATGGGCATTTTCCACTTTTTCTTCTATGTAGTCGAGCGAATAATCACCTAATGGATCAGATAAATCGCCAATTGCCCGAGCTAGGTTATCTATTACTGGTATTAAGGTATCAAACTGTCTTTTCTCTTTCCTTGCATTCATCTCATCCATGATATCATGAGCTAGATGTTGGATTCGACGTAAGCGCATTTCTTTTGTTTGCATGATATACTCATCCCCTCTATATACCACTTTAATGTTCTAAATATATGGCAAATAATTGGAGTTTATGAGGAGATGATTGAATGGCCGATTGAATTATATAGAATTCGCTATCTCCATTCCTCGATGTTGTGCACCATCACGTAGACCGTGAAACGCATTTCTCGCCAATTGACACTTACTGTGAAACTACGGGTTAAATATTATATTGATATATTTGAATGTATTTTACATAAATTAAGGTTTGTTTTTTCTTTGAGAATTATTAAGGTAGCAGTTCTAAGCTTATCAAAATTCGATAAGCATCCTTTTTTAGTTAATTGAAGAACATAATTACTTATATATTATAAAAAGTACTATTGTTATCCATTAACAAGTCAGGAACATAACCTCAATCATGAAGGAGCTTTTCTTTTTCTTTCATCTTTGATTTCATGAATTCTTCTTCATCAATTTTCTTTTTCGCTGTAGCTTATTTGAATTTTTCAATCATATAGCCTACTTATTAATTTATAAGGTCGTACCTTAAATGCCTCGTATGGGATGCATTTCCCTGTCATTGCATCCTTCAGCCTTGATTTATATTTTTCTCGAGTAACATATGTTCCTGCGTTTGATAAGTTAATTTTAAAGAAACCGGCTTCTTTTGTTTCAGTCGAGGTTTTTAACTCTCCTTCGCTGTATTTGCCAAGGAATACAACAGAAACGGTATTTCCGTTCGAATACACCCCTGAAACCCCATGCAAGGTTACCTCAATCCCTGTTTCTTCAAAAATCTCCCTGCGCAGGGCGGAGTCTAGTGTCTCACCTTCATCAACTGCTCCGCCTGGCAACTCCCATGTGTCAGCTCTCCAATAGGTTTTAACCAACAAAGCTTCGCCTTTTTCATTCGTAATATAGCCGCTCACCGTAACTGTTTGCCTTGGATCATGATAGGATCCTGTCGGTACCAGAAAATCCTGTTTGCTATCTAGGTAGAGGTTTCCTAATTTATTGAGCTGAGTTTGCGCCTTTTTGTGCATCAAATCCTTTTTCACACGTTCTTCTATTTTCATATATTCTTCATAGCTTGGGTACTCCCATAAGGTGATAATCTCATCTTTATTTTCCGTAATCCAGCGGCCGACTAACTTCGCACCATTTTTCAGCTGATTAGGCAAAAGATAGGTATGAAAGAATCCGGCAAATAGACTAACTTTTTCAGGCGGTACTTTGTATGTTTCTCTTCGATATATCATGTTTTCTCCCCATTCGATATTTATTTTCGGCTCGAAGTATGTAGACCCAATGCGAAAGTCCGTTTTACACCATGATCGTTGAAGTCAGACTAACGGTTGGTCTCTAAGGTCCATTGTTCTTCGACCTACCTCGCCAACCATATAAACCATATAGTTAAGGGATTAATTTTAAATATATGCCAGAACATACTTGGCAATGAGGTTATTTTGGAGTGTTGGGAGTTATGGTATTAGTTGGATCTGTAATGTTGTTATGGTTTTGGCGTAACAGTTGATTTAAATGATAACGAAAAAATAAAAAGCTGATGCTAAAAGATGCAAACGCTTTTTATTTTTTCAGAATGTAGCTGCTGTAGTAGTTAATATTGTAATCGAAATAAAATTGCCACAAATAATGTAGATGGATAATCTTGAAATGGAATCGGAACTTTCAGAACCTAAAAACCTATCAGCATTGTTGGTAAAGCTGTTAGCGAATAAAATAAAGAAAGTTAAATTAATCTGTTTTTAAAAAAATATAGACATCGGTGCAAAGAAACGGTTTACCGTAAGGACAGTTCTCTCTTATGAACTTCCATGAAAATTAAATTCGGATCAAAATCAAAAAAAGGAGCACAAAACTAGAGTCAGAAAAACATAATTTAAAAGTGCTGACCCTTTTGAGTGCCTATTGAGTTTGGTAGATTGATTAAGTGAAAAAGATTCAATCATAACAAATTAAGTGTGACGTCCTTCTTCGCCAGCCGTAGTATTAATACATTCCAATTATATCCATTTTTGTTCTGTGTGGTGTAGAGCTGCTTTTTGCGCTGTCTGGAGTGCTAACGGGTGCTTGAGTTTAGGACTACAGGGGGGAGGAAGGACATGGGCACAAACATTTTGTATTACAAAATAAAAAAGATGATGTTAAGCCTATCGACTATATCAAATGTTCTATGAACATTTTGGAAAATAATTGTTTATTTTCTTATGTCCTTATGTCCTTTCATTTTCATCCATATACTCACCGATTTTGCGGAACTTATCAAAACGTTGTTGGCGTAGAATTCCTTTATCAAATTGACCAAGTTCTTGCAATGCTTTTCGTAAGGTTTCTTTTATATATTGTGATTGAAGTGGGAGGTCAATATGAGCTCCTCCAGCAGGTTCTTTGATGATTTCATCAATCACTCCTAGTTCCATCAAGTCCTTAGCAGTAATTTTCAAAACTTCGGCTGCTCGTTTTGCTTGTGTGGCGTCCTTCCATAACAATGCAGCTGCTCCTTCAGGCGAAATAACCGAATAAAATGTATTTTCTAGCATGAAGATTCGATTGCCAATACCTAAAGCCAACGCACCACCACTCCCACCTTCACCAATTACAAAACAGATGATAGGTACTCCAAAACTCGCCATTTCACGTAGATTGCGGGCGATAGCTTCAGATTGTCCACGTTCTTCGGCTTCACGACCTGGGAAGGCTCCAGCCGTGTTTATAAATGTAACGATGGGTCGATTGAACTTATTGGCTTGTTGCATAATTCTTAAAGCTTTTCTGTAGCCTTCAGGTTGCGACATGCCAAAACGACGATAGATATTATCTTTTGTATTTTTACCTTTTTGATTTCCTAATACAGTTATAGGCATTCCCTCGAAGGTAGCTATTCCTGAAACTAATGCAGGGTCATCCCCATAAAGTCTGTCACCATGAAGTTCAATAAAATCTTCAAAAATATGATGGATAAAATCTAAAGTAGTTGGGCGTTGTTGAATTCTAGATAGTTGAATTTTATCCCAAACTCCCATATTCTCATTAAGATGAATTTTGATTTCATTGGCTTTTTGCTCAAGGTTATTTAATACTTCGCTAAGGTTAAGATTATGCTTTGTAGACATCTCTTTTAGTTCAGCAATATGGTTTTCTAGTTTTTTTAATACTTTCAAATTCATTGTTGAAGACGCTCCCTGAAATTGAGATGATGGATTTTTAAAATGGTTGTTAATGATTGTTTTAATTCACTCCTATTTACAACCATATCTAGTTGACCATGTTCTAATAAAAATTCAGAAGTTTGAAAATTTTCCGGGAGTTCTTCTCTTATAGTCTGTTCAATTATGCGCCTACCTGCAAAGCCAATTAATGCTTGTGGTTCGGCAATATTGATATCGCCTAATGAAGCGAAACTAGCAGAAACGCCACCCGTTGTAGGATTTGTTAAAACGGATACGAAAAGAATTTTTTCGTAGTTTAGTTTTTCTAAAGCAACACTCGTTTTTGCCATCTGCATGAGACTAAGAATTCCTTCTTGCATGCGGGCTCCACCGCTTGCTGAAAACAATATGAAGGGTTTTCGTGTTTTTAATGATTCCTCAATGGCTCTTGTAATTTTTTCACCAACTGCTGAACCCATGCTACCCATTCGGAAGCGAGAATCCATGACACCAATTACAACCGGATAGCCACCTATGGAAGCTTCCCCAGTAATAACCGCATCATTTAATGCAGTCTTTTTCTTATCCGAAACTAATTTATCTTTATATTCAGGGAAGTTCAACGGATCAACGGAAGTTAAACTTTTATTGAATTCCGAAAAAGAACCACTATCTGTAAGCATTGAAATGCGGTCATAAGCTGTAACGGGGTAGTGATATTGGCACTTCGGACAAACATTCAATTCTTTTTTCATAAGAGACTCATCATAAGTTTCCCCACACGATATACAAGTAAAAGGGTTGGGGGTAAGACTTTTGTCTATTTCAAAAAAAGAGTTCGATTCTATTTTTTCGCCCTTAAATGGATGCATCTTCATCAATCCTCCTGTGGTAAGACCACTGTATTACAAATTACTCTCCCAATTCTATAAAATAAGGGAGCGTGATTTTTTGCTTTCTTTAAAATCAAAAATCATTCATAGAGAATGAAGATTTTATGAATGGTGCTTCATAATGATTTTTCTATTCCTTTATTCATGCATTTTTACTGGAAGATATAGATAGAAGTGAATGAATTCGAAACACAGGATTATATTGCCGGGATTTATATGGGCTTGTATTAAAACAGAGTATATTAAGCAAAAAAGACTTCTGCTTATCTTTTTGTTTCTAATTATTAAAAATGCGATATGCAAAAAAGCATCTTCTTTTAATGAGGGCGGTAAGCGGTTCGAGTCATTTAATAAAGCCATAGAAACAATAATAGGCGAAATAGAGATTCATTAGGAAATAATCGGCAACGTGCTGATGACCTTTCTATCCGGGGTAGAGAAAAAACATATGGGAATATTGGGGTGATTTTAGATAGTAGCAGGAGGTATCTAAGGAAAATTTAATTATTTGAATTATAGTTTTATTTTCGGTCATTACTTCCATCAATTGTATAAACTCATAATATGCAATTACCAATGTAATTGAATGGGTTACAATGTTCATTCTTGCATGGATAATATTGTATTGGTTTATCAGACTAGTTAAAAATTTAGATAAAGTTGAATAGTTTTCTTAGGCTAAAGGGGCATGTTAGAAAATACACATTATGAAAGAGGACCATAATAGAAAAATGAAATGTAAATGAAACTTTAAGAGCTATATAATCGTATAGACTGATAGGTATTTCAACCGAAAGTAAATATATCACAACGAACTACTGGACAATAAAGAAAAAATCAGGTGTTTAAGAAGTTTATGGCTAAGTTAGGGAAAAGTGCAGCAACTGTTCATTTGCGATACGAAAACTGTTGATATTATGCTGGTGAGACGCTAAAAGTTTGAATCGTTGTAGTAAAATTCCAGGAGGGAAACCAACTTGTTGTTGAGAAAATATCTGTCACAATTAGGAATAGGAAAAGCCATAATCGACCTTAAATTGCCCAAGGTAATGTATGGGCTGGGAGAACGAGTAACAGGTGAATACTTCATAATAGGGGGGATTTGTGAGCAAAAAATAAAACGGTTGGAGTGTGATTTAGTGCAGATAGACAAGATGAACAATACCCAACGGATCATTGACACCACGACCATACTGACAACGAAGTTTATAGAGGAGGAGCAGGAAATCCGTATTCCATTTTCATTCCAGTTGCCGGTTTCCGCTGCGGTGTCATCAGAGCACATATCCTATCGATTCAACACTAGGTTATTTTTTGATAAAGGGGTAATAAGCGAGGACCAGGATATCATTCAAGTAGTAGACCAAAATAGTAAAGAAATTGATGTTGGACAATAATATATATCTGTTTGGATTATGATAATCATATTGCACCCGATTATGGCGGACTATCTTAATTATCTGATCCTTGCAATAAAATTCAGTCTGAATTTTGTAGCCGCACATTATCCTAGTAATAATAGATCGTTATTTTATCAGCGATATACAGAACGACGAAATAAACGGAACAAGCTATTAAAAGCTAAAGGAATACCCCTTCTTCGAAGAGATATTCCTTTTTAATTATGATATAGGTTTTCTGAAATGGATTTTGCACTTTGGCAGCCAACAGTTTTTTTGTCTAAATTGTTTCTGAGGTAGGATATGCTAGTAAAGTAACATCTGAATTAAGTCCAAAAAGACCCATTCCACAGGAAATACTTGAAAAAAATTAGAAATAACGAGGGATACAATAAAGGCAAACTAGGTATAGAAATGTTGACTAAGTCCTTCATAAGTTAAATAAGATGTATATCTTTGATTTCCATGTATTAAATAGACATGTTGCCCCAACTACCTATTACTTATGAAACTACGGATTTATCCTGCTTCTTTTCAACAGTCGTTAACTCAGGATTATTTCCTTCCTCCTCTTTATCTTCATCAGATACTAATCCCTTGGTCGCACTCTTGAATTCGGTTAAAGTACGTCCAAAAGCCCGGCCGATTTCTGGCAGTTTTTTAGGTCCAAAAATAATCAAAGCGATGACCAGTATTAAAATTAAACCTGGAATTCCGATACTTGACAACATGTATAATCAGCTCCTGAAATTTGATTTTTTACTAGCGTCACACAAAGACGAGGCATTATTTCACCAGGGCGATACGTCCATACACCACACGGGTGTTGTACTAATCTCCAATAAGGGCATAAAGTCCTCCCTTAAAATTTAACAAAAAATGCAGTAAAGTACATGATTAACAGTCCAATGGTGAATCCTGAAAGGTTCAACCATGAAACAGATGGTTCCTTATGTGCTCGATGATCTTCAATGAGCATTTTCGTTATCACATAAATTACTTGAAGAATTGCCCCTGCACCAATACCCAGGAACAAAGCTCCTAAAATTGGTGAGAAGATGAATCCGCCAACCCAAGTACCTACAATGGCGGGGGCGCCTGCGATAACTCCCAGTAGTAAAAAGTCTCTGAATCGAGGTGAGGTTTTTAATAAAGGAGCAGCGATTCCAATACCTTCCGTAATGTTGTGAAGGGTAAATCCTATAATTAAAAAGGTACCTAGAGCGGCTTCACCTAGGGAAAAGGATGAACCAATTGCCAAACCTTCCCCAAAGTTATGAAGTCCTATTCCGGTAGCCATCAACAAAGCCAGACCAAAAGGGGAATATCCTTTCTTTTCTTGCTTTCTTTGTTGATACTGATCAAAGCCGATCAATAATAAGAAGGTTAAAGAAGCTCCAATAATGACAACCATATTGCCCTGGAAGACAGAAGGAGCTTCTGCACCAATTTCAAATCCATCAGCTAGAGTCCCGACAAATAAAAATAAAAGCAACCCAACGGTAAGGGCAAGAATCGAATTAATCCACTTTCGTGAGAAACGTTTCATAAATGGATACCACAACAACCCTAATGTAATCGGGACTATCCCAACGTAAAAGCCTATTAAGCCGTAGTTCAAAAAGTTGCTCCAGTTGGTTTCAGGAGTGAGCGTGGCAGCTGCAAGTTCACCTTCCGTGATAATCCCATTCTCTGTGATTAATTTAATGGTATGTGGATCACCTTCCACCCAGGGGTAAGTGATGGTCACCTTTCCTTCTTCAAATCGTTCAAGCATTGCTTGAGGAGAGACACTGTAATTCCATACTGAATCATTGACCATAACTTGAGAAATCGTTAATGGTTTTGGCCCCGTATTACTAACAGATAATTCGAAACCGTTTTTAGTTACCTTTATTTGTTCAATGTTCAAGACTTCTATCGGTGCAGCAGGATCTTTTTCTACACCTGCTCCATTCTTTAGCACCCACCCCAGAACTCCTATAAGTAATACTAACGGTATTAAACCAGTAATTAGCCATTTTCCCTTCATATTATTATCTCCCCTTCTTTACTCGACCTCAAAGAATCCCATCCAGCCTAACTCAGCGAATTCACTTACATGGGCATGAAACATATATGTTCCCTTGAATGGAAAACGAACTTCAAGAATTCCACGTTCTCCCTGACATTGCATGATGGTATCTGTAAACTGGGAGGGGTTATCGTTTCTGCCAGTTGGATAGTACGTAAAGTAATTTGCATGCAAGTGAAATGAATTTAATAAGTCGAATTCTGTCAAATTACTTAGATAGATACGAACGAGTTGGTCTTTTTTGATTTTAATAGGGTGATTCATGTATGCGAAGGCATAGCCATTAACAGTGTAAAACTCGTTTTCGCCGTCTAAATCCAAATCAAATCCATTCATAACCATGTTTAACTCTAATGCCGGCTCTCTTGGCTTCTTTGGATCAATTATAAAATTACCATATAAGCCTTTATGGATATGGCGGGCTAAGGGGAGTACATGGCAATGGTAAATTTGTAATCCGTATGGCTTCGCTTCAAATTCGTATGTGAATTTTTGTCCCGGATAAATGGAAGTTAAACCGTCCATCTCTGGAGGATGGATTCCATGAAAATGAATAGAGTGGGGATGGCTACCCTTATTAATAAAGTGAAACCGCAAAAGATCCCCTTCCGTACAACGAAAAGTTGGTCCTGGAATAGTCCCGTTATAAGTCCAGCCTGGAAATTTAATTCCTTTGGCAATTTCGATTTCTTTATCAATCGCCACGACTTCATATTCCCGAAGTATTTGCCCGCTTGGCAGCTTGGTAACTTCTCCATAATCAAATTCAGTAAGGAGCCGTTCTGCCATTTTATAACCTGTGGTTTTTGTTTTATCACTCATATTTGTATGATTGGAATGATTGCTAGTTTTGTGAGACGAATCATTGGATGCTTGAGCCACAGTTGGAAATTGTGCCATTTTATTTAAGTAATAAGTTCCAGCTATCCCAAAAGCTCCAGCAGTCCCCATCTTTAAAATATCTCTACGGGAAACCTTGTTCTCATCAGACATTACTTGACACCCTCCTAAAAAGTTTCCTTAAGTAAACTTTTTGTAGTATAAGCTATACTTTAAGGCAGAGACAACTTTTGTGTCAACTCTTTTTTATTAAATGTGTAAGCGCTGACAATCAAGGACGAATCTGGGGGAGGTGTAGGAATAATTCATGCACCCACTCTATTTATAAGTGTTTGTTCATTTATAGTAGAGAAATAGTACCTTTTCTATAGTCTCCAAAGAATGAACTTTGGATGATTCTGAAAGGGGTAGAAAAACGAATATTTAGCGGGCTTTAGATGAAAATAAACTTAAAAAAAGGAATCATAGCATGAGCAGATAAGGACACAGTACGATGAGGAATTAAGCGATTAGGGGAATGAAAGGGACTCGTTTTTCTTCTTGTGAGCTTGGAAAGCAAGGAAAATGAGGAAGCCCCTTAATATCGTTGGTGTAAAACGAAAGAAGAAATAGACGGATGCATCGAACAAATCAAGGATAAACTTACATAAAATTCAAAAGGAGATGGAGTTATTTAAAGAAAGAACTTCTGGTTCAATTAAATTGCTGATTAATGAAATAACAAGGGCTTTAGTGCAGACAAGATTTCATGATCAAACTTTATCTCCCTCCATAAGAGTGTTTACTGCTACCTGCTATCTTCTACGGGACTTCCAACCTTCTTAAAATCCAATCTCAGATCCTTCTGAAACTCCATTGATAATTCCGTATAAACCTCTTTCAACAGCTTTAATCAGTTGTCCTTTTTTCTTTTGTCCCATCGACTGTGATTGACCTCTAACTTCAAAAGGACCGTCCCACTTCCGTTAAGGGCAAAAGCTCCTAAACTTACATTGAAATACGTCAGTCCGTCTAATTTTTGATTTGTTGTTTGTTGAAAAAGGTAGGAATTATCCGATATATAAAGATAACTAGGGTGGTTTTATTGTGGACTCGTATAAAACAGGAGGTAAGTATATGAGTAATGGACCTTTAATGAAATACGCATGTATAGAATGTGGCAATGAATTTATTACCCAGGTTCAAATTAAAGAAGTGGAACGGAACCTCGTATGTCCATTTCCATATTGTCAAAGTGAAGTACAGGTGGTAGTTAGTACAAGTGAAGATAACATGGATCTGTACGAAGAATTAGGAGGCCAGATTAAAAAATGTCAGCAATTAAATGCAAGTCTTGTAAAAAAAATTTTAAAAAATAGGACGACATTATAGTTACAGACAAAAGGGTACATGAACTGAATAGTCTGTCTAAACAGTATAATTCATGTTGCTGAGACTATCTGTAGCGAAATTAAATTTGTTATTGTGTAGAAACTTACCTATTAATTTGGTCTGAGGAGGCTACAAAGATATGGAATTAATCAAAGAAATTCAGTTGGATAGCAAAGAAGTGGAAGAAGCCATTACAGCATATTTAAATAAAGAGGGATTCAAGGCTGTCTCCTTCAAATTCAAGTCAACAAACGTCTTGGGCTTGCCGTATCCCATTAGTGCCTCCATCGTTGTGGAAGATCTCGATTAACAAACAACTACATAACTGTCTGGCAAGTATTTGTGGTATACCAGAAATCCTATAAAAGATAAATTGGATATTTTCTTCTGTTGGGGTACCTAGAGAAAAAAAGGAAAAGTTGCATGAATGTTTTTTAACTATTAATCAGTTGTTTTTACAGGAACACCATGTGTATATCCATAACTCTGCAGCGTTTTTTTTTCTTATGGAACTAAAGGGTCAGGATATTTTAAGAAATAATGGTAGAATAAAGGAGGTATTCACATGGTGAGGTGATATAGTATGAAAGGTTGGCTTTATGGTTTATATGCTCTACTAATAGCAATAGTCTCTATATTTACAGGGGAATTAGTAACATTTATTATGCTGGGCTTTATTTTAATTAGCCTTCAAAATATTCATTCTACATTAAAGGATATACTGAAAGTTAATAAAGAGAAAATTGACTAACGGGTGCTTTACTTCAACGAGGGAGTTGTTTCGGCAGCTCTTTTTCATATGGAACTAACGGGGTAGGTTAGTTCCAAAAGAATAATAAAGTAACCTCAGTGTTTATAGACTAATATTATGGTGGTTAAATAAAAAAGCAATATTATTCGGACAAATTACGGTCTCCATTCTAAACTGCCGAGAACTGCCATTATGTACTAATGATGTATAAGGTCTTCATTCCCTTCAATAATTGATTTCTCTATGTAAGGTAGATTAAACTTTTAAGTATGGGATATAAAGTTTATTATTAAGATAATACCTAGTAAAAGCTAGCCTCTTAAAAATTATAGTTTTTTAATAGGAATCCCGATCACAAGGCAAGGTGTGTGAAACAGATGGAAATTAACGATACAGATAAAAAAATCTTAGAGATATTAATGCAAAATGGTCGAACTTCGTATTCGGATATAGGAAAAGAACTAAATCTATCACGCAATGTTGTACGTGATCGTGTGCAGCAACTAACGGAAAAGGGTGTTATTGAAAAAATCAGCGCTGTTGTCAACGCTGAAGCTGTAGGTAAAAAAGTATCGGCCTTTTTTGAAGTGGATTGCGAACCTGCAGACCTAGTGAAAGTTGCAGAAAAACTAGCTAAAAATCCAAGTGTTGCAAGCTGTTACCAAATGACAGGACCTAGTACTTTACATATGCACGTTTTAGTTGAGGACTTTTCTTCCTTGGAATTCTTTATCAATAATGAACTATACGGGATAGAAGGTATTTCTCGAGTCGAAAGTCATATTTTACTACGCCGTTTCAAAAGTAGATCAGGATTAAAACTATAATAAACTCCTCTTATAATTGGGGAGTTTATTTTTTTTGAGTAATTTTATTGAAAATTAAGAACTTTTGTAAAAATATGTTTTGTTTTTCCGGAAAATAGTATATAGTTATTTTGAAATCGTGCAATTGTTAATTAATAATTGCATTTTAATTAACAAACGTTAGAAAATAACATTTTTTTCGTTCGTTTTGTAATTATACCACTTGAAAATGAGTGCATATTACGTTTAAAGGGAGGGGTATTATAATGGCTTTACAGTTAGATCCACATTATTCACCTTATACATCACAACGAAATGTAGTATATGCCAAGAATGGAATGGTCGCTACGTCTCAGCCTTTAGCTGCACAAGCAGGGTTAGATATTTTGAAAAAAGGCGGAAATGCGATTGATGCAGCCATTGCAACAGCTGCTTGTTTGACAGTAGTAGAGCCTACCTCAAACGGAATTGGGGGGGACGCTTTTGCGCTTGTTTGGACTAAAGGACAATTACACGGACTAAATGCAAGCGGTCCAGCACCTATGAATATCTCCATCGAGAAGGTAAAAGAAGATGGACACGAAAGTATGCCAAAGTACGGCTGGCTGCCGGTAACTGTACCAGGTGCTCCGGCAGCTTGGGTAGAATTATCAAAACGTTTTGGCCGACTACCGCTACTAGAAGTTATGAAGCCAGCAATTGAATATGCCGCAAACGGATTTCCTGTTTCACCTACGCTAGGTCGCTTTTGGAAAAAGGCATTTGAACAATACAAACTGGAATGTACAGGAGCAGAGTTCGAAGCTTGGTTTGAGACATTTGCTCCTAAGGAACGAGCACCTGAAGTCGGAGAAATATGGTCGTCTCTTGACCACGCTGACACACTAGAAGAAATCGCAAGAACAAACGGAGAAAGCTTTTACAAAGGGGCACTTGCAGAAAAAATTGCAGCAGCTTCTGCGACTTATGGGGGCTATTTAACAAAAGATGATTTAGGAAACTTTAAACCAGAGTGGGTTGATCCCATTAAGGTAAACTATCGCGGTTATGATGTTTGGGAAATCCCACCAAATGGACAAGGTATCGTAGCTCTTATGGCACTAAACATACTAAAAGGATTTGATTTTACAGCAAAAGAAGAAACAAACACATACCACAAACAAATCGAAGCAATGAAACTTGCTTATACTTGCGGCAAGCAATACATTACAGACCCTAAGCATATGGGTGTAACTGCAGAAGAGCTATTAAGTACTTCGTATGGCCAGCAGCGTCAAGCACAGATTGGAAGTGAAGCATGCATGCCAGCTCCAGGTGTACCGCCACGTGGAGGAACAGTATACCTTGCAACAGCAGACGGAGAGGGCAACATGGTATCGTTTATCCAAAGTAATTACATGGGCTTCGGTTCTGCGGTTGTAGTACCAGGAACAGGAATTGCCTTACAAAACCGAGGACATGATTTCAGCCTTGATCCTACTCATTATAATTGCCTTAAGGGCGGTAAGAAAACGTACCATACGATTATTCCAGGATTTTTAACGAAGGATAATCAACCTGTGGGGCCATTCGGTGTAATGGGGGGATATATGCAGCCGCAAGGGCATGTTCAAGTTATTATGAATACAATAGATTTTCACCTACATCCTCAAGCAGCTTTAGATGCACCAAGATGGCAGTGGAAGAACGAAAAAACAGTAGAAATAGAAAAAACATTCCCATCCCACATTGCAGAAGAATTAGTACGAAAAGGACATGATATTAAAGTGGCGGTAGACTCAGGTTCGTTTGGACGAGGTCAAATTATATGGCGAAATCCTGAAACAGGTGTACTAATTGGTGGCACAGAATCAAGGACAGATGGGGCAATTGCCAGTTGGTAATCCACAGTAAAGGTGCTTCTTGGAGTGATGGCATTTCAATCATTCTATGAATCTTATTTTCAAATAGGAACAGGACACATTCTATTCTTAGGAATAGGCAGTTATTTATTAATGAAAAAAGTGAAAGTACACCCTGGATTAGTAGTATTTGCTTCACTCATATACGGTGCAATCAATTTGTAGTGTAAACACTAGGTAGAGTCTCTATTTAGAGGCTCTACAGATTACACAATAGGGTGTGTTCATAAACCCAACTACTTAATTAACAGATAAGCATTACACTTTATATTTTGAATTTTCAAAAATTAAAGCGCTTTCTTCCCTATATTGATCTTAATTAAAATTAATAGAGTTTAGATGCTTCCTTTACTAAGTTGATTCATGTATTGAACCTATATCATTTTATTATCAAAAAAGGATGTGTTTTCTGTTATGAAATTAAAATGGGTTGTTCTAGCTTTTTTGTCCGTTCTTTACTTGATTAACTTTACGGATAAGGCGATTATAGGGTACGCAGCTATTCCTATTATGGAAGATTTGGATCTTAACTATAGTCAATGGGGTATAGTTGGAAGCAGCTTCTTTTGGTTCTTTTCAATTATGTCTATAGTTGGAGCTGCATTGTCAGATCGAATTGGAACGGGTAAAATGCTCGCTTTCATGGCTATTGGTTTGACAATAGTGCAGTTTGGAGCATTGACAATTTACGGATTACCAATGCTAATTTTGTGTCGTGTCCTGCTAGGTGCTATTGAAGGACCGTTTCATGCAACTGCTATTAGCCATATAAGCAAACATTTCGCTCCTGAACAGCGAGGGCTTGCGATTTCCATTATGAATACAGGTAGCATGATTGCTAAATTTATGGTTCCTCTTCTCATTTACATGATTGGAATTTATGGTTGGCGAATGGTATTGGTTTTTTTAGGAGTATTAAGTATGGTTTGGGCAGTGCTGTGGCTAATGACTTTGAAAGGGGAAAATGAGAGAAATATAGTGAAAAGTGAATCTACCTTAGTTTCCGAGAAAGTAAAATGGTCAGAGATATATCCACTTTTTCTATCTTCTACTTTTATCTTTACTTGCCTTGCTCTTTTCATGGCTTACTGGATTCTTACATGGTCGTTTATATGGATGCCGACCTACCTTGTTAAAATTATCCATTTAACACAAACTCAGATGGGCTATGCTGTAATGTTCATAGGCCTTGGTTCTGCTCTTGGTGGTATACTTATCTCATTTATATCAGATCGGTTACTTAAAAAAACAAAAAATCTTCGACAATCCCGTGTGCTTGTTGCTGGACCATCTCTAATATTAGCAGCTGTATGTTTTTATTCTACAACAGTTGTCCAAAGTACAATTGGAGCAATTATTGCCTTATTTTTGGGAATGGCGTTTGTAAATGGTATGTTTCCACTTGCACCCCAGATTGTGAATCACTTACTTCCTGAACGAAGAGGATTAATGTCAGGTGTTTTGCTAGGGATTGCAAACTTGTCAGGAATTATTGGTCCAGCTGTAATTGGTTTTGTTGTCCAATCTGCAGGAGATAACATTAGGGTCGGTTTTAATTACTCTGTTCTATTGACTGCCACTTTATTATTAATTGCCAGTCTTATTTTCTGCATTTTTACTAAACCTGATAATCATACGAAAAAATCATCGTTATCTTCTAAGGTTATAAATTTATAGAAAATTAACAGATAGGAAAACTAACCACCGACCTCTCCGTATACCGTGTGTACCATCCGGTATAACGCTGGTTCAATTAAGTTAAATTCAGAATTGAAAAAGCCGAAGCACTGAATAAAAAAGAGCATGGTTTGCAAATGAAATTAGTAAGTGAATTAGAACGTTAAAAGCCTACATCCCGATTTTAAGGATGTAGGCTTTTATTGAATTAATATTAGTTCTTTATTTTAAATGTATTTGTACATTATAATTCTAACACAACTACACAATTGTATAATTACACAAATTCATATTTTTTTCTTCTTTATATTATAGATAGTCATTCTTGTTCCACCTGTTTTTTCACTTATATTTTTCACTTGTTGCTTTGAAGTAAAGTTTGATCAATAACACCTCATAAGCCGGCATTTTACGATAAATAAAATGAATCCATTTTGAAAAAAGATTGATCAAAATGGATTCTTATCCAGCAGATTTAAGTTTCGGTTTTATAAAAAAGTTTAATTATTTTCTATCTGTCTGCTCTACAATCGTGCCATATTTGTTGAAAACATTGCAAAGCAAGCCCCTTAGAATGTTGATTCTTTACTCCCACCAATGCTTCTTTTCACTGAATCCAACGTCCCATAGTTTAGCGTTCCCGGAAACGATAATCGTAATTTCGTTTACCTTATCAAAAAATGGTATCTCTAAAGATTCTGCCCCTTTATTATTGTACTGAGCTCTTACGTTTCCATCTGCCAGTACAGTAACTTCTCCCTTGAAATTACCCTTGTCTGGAATGCCATAATAAGAATAGAACGTCACATCTTTCTTGTTCCCCAAGATGTAAGTGTATGATTTGCTTTTATCCCCTTCACTGTTATACACGTTCATTTTAGGTTCTATTTTCTTGCCTGCTACGGTGAAACTTGGAAGATTTTCAGTCATAGGCATGGTTCCATTCATTTCTTTCACATCGTGTAATGCTTGAATCGGGCTTTCTCTTGTCGCTACAACATAATTGATAGTTTCCGAGACCACGATTACCCCAACTAGAAGAACACCAATAGATAGAGCCGAAGCAATAAGCTTTTTATAAGAAATTTTTGAAGAAAATCCTACTCTATAGGCGATAAAACCTATCGTTGCACCTAATGTATTGGATATAACATCATCTACATCAAAGCTGCCAAGATAAGTTAAAGCCTGCAGCGATTCCAGAACGAGAATCGTCAAGACAAACAAGGATATGAACTTCCCAAAACTGGAACGATACAACAAAGGAATTACTACTCCAAAAGGGATAAAAGCAGCAATGTTTCCAAATTGGTATAACCATGAAAAAGTTGGTTTTGGAAATCGAAGAGGAACGTTTTCCGGAACAAGCATAAATACATATTCATAATCGCCGGTTGCATGATCTAATCTATTAAAAGCAAAGAACATAAAATATAAAATTAAAATTGTATATAAAATGGTTCCTACAATGATAAATTTCCGTAATTTCGCTTCCATAATCTCTCCTTAATTTCGACATATCATTTACAATAAATCTTATCCTACTAAAATATCAGTTCAAAAAAAACGGGAATATGATAATTCCTGTTCGTTTTTTGTAAACGGTTAAACTTTGTTCAAAACGGTACGACTTTCTTATAAACAATACATCTTTATTTCAAACCAACAATAATTGGTAAGAGGTTATTTTTGATTTATTCATGAAATATATATTTGAGAAAAATAAAATTAAAGGCTATGCAAACATTCAACCTAATAAAGAAGGATGAATGTTTGCTTACTATAAACAATATCTTCACTTAGTATACAACTTTTTTGTCTAGTACATAACTTTATTGTAAAGTATACAATTTTTTGTAACTTAACAGGATCTTTAATCAAACAGTATTTTAAATAATCGAACTTTGTTTTAAATGATCAATCTTTTTTATAAAACTACATCACTGACTCATTTTCATTGAGCAAACGGATTATTTCATTGGAACTACCAGGATAATTATTTTAATAGTCTGAAAACTTTTGGTATAATAGAAAAAAGGTCAAGGAGTTGATTTCCTATGGAAAAGAATTTGGCTAATACACCACCACAACCTGAAATAAACGTCAAGGATTCTGAATTTGCTGAAATGGTGATAAACAAAGCCCTTCTTAACTTCCGAAAAGAGCAAATCCGAAAAGAGATTGACCAGTCATTACAGGATAAAAACAAAGAAGAATTCCTACGATTAACAGAGGAATTGAAAAACATTTCTTAAAATGTTGTTATAAAATGAACTTAACATATTTGTAACTTTAAGAAGTACGCCAAAACGCCAATCCCATATCTATAAGGGATTGGCGTTTATTTGATTTTTATCGATTAAGCACGATATTATAAATAAGTTATTATTTGTTCCAAAACTCGTCCCTTTCTGAACACACTGCTGTTCAATCTGAAAAGGACGTTTTTTATTGCCTTTTTCGTAACAAAACTCTGTTCATAATTCTACGTTCAATAACCTATTGGATTTTATCTTATGTTACAATGAGTTTAGAGAAAAATAAGGAAAGAGTGATTTTGGTGTTAATTGGCTACGCACGTGTATCAACAGGATTACAAAATTTAGATTTGCAAATGGATGCGCTAACGAAATATGGTTGTGGTAAAATTTACCACGATAAGATGAGTGGTACAAAGAAGCAGCGTCCAGGATTGGCAGAAGCATTAGAGTATGCACGTGAAGGGGATACAATTGTGGTTTGGCGACTGGATCGACTTGGTCGCAATATGCAGGACCTGATTCACATTGTGAATAGTTTGAATGAACGTGGTGTCGGCTTTCATAGTCTACAAGAAAACCTAACAATGGATAAAAGTAATGCGACTGGCCAATTGATGTTCCACTTGTTCGCAGCGTTTGCGGAATTTGAGCGTAACTTAATAGAAGAACGTTCAGCTGCTGGTCGTGCAGCAGCAAGGGCGCGTGGTCGTCTTGGTGGTCGCCCAGAGAAGTTTGGGGAAAAAGATATTGAAATGATGAAATCACTTATCGAAAGTGGTACACCGATAAAAGATGTTGCAGAAAAATGGGGCGTGTCTCGCACGACTATTTATCGCTATTTGGGAAAACCTCTAAAATAAAACGTAAAGAACTGTTACCAGATCACAAGCTTGGATAGGTGCTTTTAATGTTTAGAATAGGCTTATTCGCAAAATATCACTTAAAACAGGTGGAATTTACAGATTAAAGTGACACAAAACTAACTCTTCCTTTCAATCTACTTATCTACTTCATTTATTATACAACTTGAATTTTACAAAATAATCCACTTGAAATAGCATTTTTAATTGCCTACTATGAGTGTACTCAAAATTTACAGGATACTTTCAAATTTGTGTTATTGTAATATTGTGTTATAAAATCACTAAATGATTCTAGTGTGGATTTTGAATTAAGATTGATAAAAATCCTGTTGGATATGAAACAGGATTTTTACTTGTTCAACTAACGGGGCAGCATTCCTGTAATGAATGAAACTGAGATTTTAGCACAAAAAGACCTCTTGATATGATTAAAGTGTCCCAAAGCTCGCCAGCGAAAAGGACAACTTCATCATAATCAGGAGGCCTATCATGAATTATAACCAAAACAAGAAAATCGCTCAAATTATTTCTGAAACACTTACCAATTCGGCTTAGCCGGTTTTGGGTTTCTTCTATTAAAGTCCTATCTGCAATTCCTTCCATATACGTGATAACAACCTTTGTTTTGGTGTAACGACCTATCTCAATTGATTGCATTTTTAGTTCGGGACTTCTTATTTTTCTTCGAAGTAAGGAAGTGTTTACCCGTAAGGTTTCCACAAATGCTTCACGTGGTCCCCTGACAACCATTTCAGCTGAGGGTTCCTCAACTGAACGTTTCTCCCATTTTGAGAGGCCTAACGAAAACCCCGTTTTTCTCTTATCTACCAGTATCACTGGATTTCCCGAGGAGATTTCCTGTATACACTCAGAAAATGTTTTGATTTCTTTCACATTGGAAACAGATATTTTCTTTTCGATCAGACTATTAACGTTGTAGAATTCCTCCTCAGTGTTCTGCATAAGTGGAGAAAGTACGTTGTCATCTATTTCTTCAATGTTTGACAAACCTTCAATGTAAAGTAGAATGGATTTATCTTTTCCACCTATGAAAAAAGGACGAAAGATAACATCAGAGCAATCTTTATATATAGAGCGGAACTTGTTTTCGTTATTAGTCAAGTTATCAAATAGCGGATCTGGTTCTTGCTTGAATTGTCCCACTGTTGGAGTTATTTTCGCCATTTTAGATTTCAACAATTTCCGCCACAAATGCTTCATCATGGTCATCCTTTCCCATCCCAATAAAAAACACCATTTATTATAGTTTTGTTTTATGTGTGTATATTTGGTGAAAAAAGAAGTAATCCGCTAAAGAAAGTCGATATCTATTTTAGTAAGAACAAGAAAAACAGAATTTATAACAATGGTGAAAGTAGACGAGCACCTTTTTCGAGAATGCACTCTGTAAGGGATCGTTGTAGTAAATCTTCCTGATGCAGCGGGACAGAATCAATAAGATCGCGCTCGAATTGCTGTGTGAGTTCCTTAGCTACATCAGCACTATACAAGACTTCACACACCTCATAATTAAGACGAAAACTTCTCATATCGTAGTTTGCTGCTCCTACTTCTGCGATCTCCTCATCTATGATCATCAGCTTCGCATGTAACATTCCTTTGTCGTACTGGTAAATTTGGACTCCTGCTTCTATAAGTTCCCCGTAATAGGTACGGCTTGCAAAGCCCACAATTTTTTGATCAATATGACGAGGAACCAGCAATCTTACGCGTACACCACGAGCCACAGCTGTCTTTAATGCCATGATAATATCTGTATTTGGTACAAAGTAGGGTGTCGTTATATCAATCGTCTTGGTCGCCTGTGATATGCATATAAAGTAAGCCTGCCGAATGACCGGAGTAGGAACTCCAGGATTTCCTTCCAACGTATGAATGTACGCTTTTGGCAATGTCCCTGATTTGTTTACCTCTTTTTCCTCTACGATGCTCAATTCAGATCCCCATTCGGCTGACCATCTGGAAAGATCTATGCTGCCAGTTCGATCGACTTCCTTTGATTTATGTTTTGGAAATTTAGTGGGTTTTTTCGTTATCTTAGATTTTGTTTTCGACTTTATCTGTTCCGGCAAAGCGATATTCCAATGAACGTCGAAAATCGTCTGCAAATCTTCTTTTGCTTCCCCTATGATTTGCAAATGAGTATCCCGCCAGTAACCTATCTCAGGCTTTAATCCTGTATATTCATACCCCACGTTGATACCACCGGTAAAAGCTTCCTTTCCATCGATTGTGACAATCTTAGAATGATCCCGATAATTCCAATTGGACAGAATCCAGGGAAAGCGTAAGGGGAATATTGTCCGGCATTCAATCCCTGCATCCATCATCCGAAGGATCTCATTACGCGGAAATTTTTTGCTTCCCCAACCATCTCTCACAAAACGAACCCGAACTCCGTTTTCTGCTTTATCAATTAGCAGTTCTGTGATTCGATTCCCAATTTGGTCATTCCGGTAGATGTAATATTCCAGATCAATGGTTTTTTGGGCTGTTTGTAGGGATTTGATTAGTTGTTCATACTTTGCTATTCCATTGTTAAGTACTTGGACTTGGCCGACTCGAAGCCCATGCACGGTGAAATGCCGTAAAGCATCAGCGATTATCGAGGCAGAATCACCATATGTATCAGGTAATTTGTCAAACTCATTATGAGAAGAGGTTAATCTTTTCCGATGAATACGCTTGGGATTTGTTGTGCTGAGATATAGCAAGAAACCAAGGATAGGCAATATAAGGCCGATTGTTATCCAATTTAAAGCCTTGGCAGGCCTACGAACTTCCCAAATTGCTATGAATAACATAAAGAACGTATTTAACAGGTATAGATAAAAAATCCACTCCAACTGAAAACCCTCCCTTGTTTTTCTCTTAACATGTACAAACTGTTTAGCGAGTATACGCTTTGAATACGAAGGAATTGTTTAGATAAACATTTAGGATTCACCTTGGGGAACGATAATTATCAGCTAGAAGAGCGAAAAAACTAAGAATTCTGGAATGGTAAACGCCACGAAACATATAAGGGCTATATAGGGAATAAAATGAATGGACTATTATGAAGGAAAGTGGGGCATTGCACGTGAAAATCCATGTGGTGAATAGGGGGGATTCTTTATGGAGGATTTCCCAACAATATAGTGTCATCACCAACCGAATTGTTAGGATCAAGGGCCTTGAAAATCCCTATAAGTTAGTTATTGGCCTAGCGCTTTTGATTCCTGAACCTTATCTTCAGTACAGGGTACAACAAGGGGATACTCTCGAAAAAATCGCGAATCAGTTTGGAACAACCGTACAGGAAATCATGCAAACGAATCGCATAACAAATCCTTCTACGATCTATCCAGGGCAAAGACTTACCATTCCGGTCATTTATTATACAGTAAGGGAACGAGATACCCTTTATGACATAGCAAGACGTTATGGAACGACAGTTCAAGCCATTATGAAGACGAATCGAATTACAGACCCTTCTAGTATTTATCCCAGACAGATAGTAAAGATTCCCCCAGAAATAGGAATCAAATTTGAAAAAGCCGACCAATAAAGGTCGGCTTTTTTCATATTATTTCTGTCAGAAGCCGCCGTAACCGCCGCCGCCGTAACCGCCGCCGCCGTAACCGCCGCCGCCGTAACCGCCGCCGCCGTATCCGCCGCCGCCACCAACAAAGCTAGCTCCAACAATGATTAAGAGTATAAACAAAACGACTATAAAGGCGAAACCTCCACCAAATCCAAAACCATCGTCACACCTTGATTCACAACCTGACATACAGAAACCTCTCCTTATTTGTTTTTAAGGAGGAAATTAATTAAATGGGTTATATCACCTTATGCTCTAATTAGGAAAATGACACAATAGTCTCCATCTCTGTTCATAGGATAAAATGTTGGAGGTACCTCTTATTGAGATAACGGGTGCGTTAGTTGAAGAAGACATACAAAGGACCAAATTTAGGTCCTTTTTCTTTTGTTTAACTATCAATATTAATTTTTAAATGAGCCTAAATAAAAAAGCCACTCTCTATATGAGAAGGGCTTTTTTCCGGAGTACTTAGGGATACTCATTAATATTTTTATCCATTCAATTACTTTATATTCTTCCTTATTGAATTGGCGCTATTAGTGATTATGTTGTTTTCTTCTTCAACTAAAGGACAGGATAATTGTATAAGATTAAAAACACAAAAGGGGTAAATATGCTTTTTCATATTATTGTTGGTTTTATACTTCCTTGGGTACTAGGGGTTTATTTGTTTAGAAATCAGACAAGGCTTTTCATTACTTTTTATCCGATTGGTGTGGCTGTAGCCTCTTTAATAAACGAGATTGGATTTAACTATTTTTGGAAGTTGGATAAAAATTTTCGAGAATTATCGTTACCCTCAATTCCCTATGATCTAGGTATTTATCCTATACTGAGCTGTTTATTTATTTGTAGTATTCATTATAAAAAAATGTCTACTCTAATTACTTTTTTAGTCTTTACCTTAGGTACAAGTTTTTTGGAACTTTTAATTGTATTACTAGGTAAATTAGAATACCGGGATGAATGGAATATATATTGGTCTGCGGTCAGTTATCTGATGGCTTATTTAATAATTTATGGTTATTACAAATTAGTCCGTAAATTTATTTTATTCAAATAAAAGGTGCGTTAGTTAGTTCTAGCTGTATAAGTGCTTTCACCGGGAATGTATTCCTTAATTCATAGACTACTTGTGCTTTGTCTTGTTTGGTGATTTTTCCTTGTTTTGAACTAAGGCATTCAACTTTTTTAAATAGGCATTCTCCATACGTAAACGTTCATTCTCCGCCTGTAAAGCCTCTATTGATCCTTCATCGGGTACTTGAGTATTTGATGTCTTATTATTTCTATTTTTCATGGATGGATGCCCCTTTTTCTTTGATTGTAGGGCATCAAATCCTTCTGATTCATAAGCAACTTTCCATTTTCGAAGCGTTTCATAAGATGGAATATTAAAAATCGCCGCTGTTTCCCTGATAGACGTCCCGTGTTCGTTCATATAATTGAGTACATCTAGTTTAAACTGTGCGGGGTAGGCTGTATAGCGTTTTTCAAAAGCATCATCACCAAAAAGTGCAAATTGTTTAATCCACTGATGGAGTAAACTCGGATGAACACCAATAGATTTAGCAATTGTTTGTCCTCCCTCATTACCATCTATATATTGTCTTACTGCCTGTATTTTTTCTTCTGAAGAAAATCTCGCCATAAAAAACTGCACCTCCAATTGTTAGTTGTGTCTAACAATTGGGGTGCAGTTCAACGTTAAGGAATCGACTTTTTTAATTTTTTCTTATAGAACTAACGCACCCGTTAGTTTAAGTACATTTCTTCACAAAATAAAAAAGGTTGCTTCAGCAACCTCCCTTATTGATGTAAAGCACGCGTTAGCTTAACGATCAATTTAATGATATGAATTATTTACCTTGTTCCTTTTTCCAAGCGAAAACCCAGCAGCTAATAAAGATACTGTCGCTAAACCAACTCCAATAATCATAGAATAGTCGAAATAATTTTTAAGTGCCATACCACTAGAAATAGCTACAATAAACAAAAGTAAAAAGAAAACCGTATAATTCTTTTTCATAATTCCTCACCACCCTTTATCAATATTACCAAAAAAAGCAAATGAATTGTAGAACTAACCTGCCCCTTTAGTTCATTAAGCAAAAAGGCCACCAAATGGCAGCCCCGGTTCTCAACTAACGCACCTGTTAGTTCATTAAGGATGCTTTTTCACTTTAATTTTGAATGTATGATAATGTATAAAAAGGCCCTCAAATTGGGGGCTTTTCATTTAATTTATTTTCTTTTTATAAATATAATTCAATATTAGGAACATTAATTACTTCTAGAACTGCGCATTGCTCTCCGGCGGTCGTGCAGTACCATCAGGATAATTATTCCCATCATCACTCCCAAGACGCTACCTAACTCGGTGGTTAGTACATATGCAAGTGGGTACTCTAGAGCAGGTTGTGCATCTGGGCGAGTGGCGGACAAGCGGTTAAAGAGGTTATAAGAGAACAGCATTCCCGACGAGATCCATGCTGCTGCCATAGGAGGGAAGAACCTCTTCGACCCGCGGCGGGTGGTCAGTACCAACAAACCCCACGCCCCCGCGAAGGCCCACACACCGGTACTCAACGACAATAGGTGCCACCATAAATCGCGGTTATCCAACATAGCTGGGTTGATGCCAATAGTTCCACCAATCGCCCAGAATAGCTTAATAAATCCAAGCAGGATACAGCCAACCGCGACAAGCCTAGCCAAGGTGATATGCAGTTTCTGGCTGTTGCCCGGGAGTAATTCAATGTCGATTGGATCAGTAAATGCCTCAGGCCAACGCGCTTTAGCGTATCCAGCTAAGGCGAAAGGTAGGCAGATGCCGACTCCAACCAGTGAGACCATTACGAAAATCTGCTCATATACCCAAACGTTGGCAGCTCCTGCCTGCTGATCGCGTATCATAGCAGCAGGACCAAGCACAGGTGCCAGCAACAGCATAGGAATAAGTAAACCAGTACCTACCCAGACGGGCAAGGCAACCAACCAGGCGGGCAGTCGCTCACCCCATGTCATGCTAAACGCCAATGCTAACAGGATACCAACTGCAGCTAGAACCATTGTTACTGCGTTTGCAGTGCGCCAACTTGGGTCGCCCATTTGTTCGGTCGGCATGAAGAGACCGAAAGTCCAGGCGATTTTGATTAACAGATAAGGCATTACCGCTATAGCGGCACCATAACCCCAAAATCTACGTTTCTTCATCAAATGTGAAATTGGCTGCTTTTTCATTAATGTCATGAGGTCACCTCGGCCGCCAGACCAGTGAGTTCGTAAATCTCTACCTCTACAATGAACAGAGCGCTTCCAATTAAACTCTCATTTTTATTTCTATTTATAACTATAAATAAACACCCCTTAAGAATTATAATTTAAACTGTTTTAGTTTTAATGAATCATAGGACTATTCACGAAGATAATCATTTCCCCCATTACTCTCACCATCAATACCCTAAAAACTGCTCTGTTCGCTTTGATTTTAACATAATATTCCAATTTAAAATCCCTTATTCTAAAAAATTGACACAAGAAGATCGTCTTCATTGACGACCTTCTTGTGTCAATTCTTCTTGAACTATCCTGCCCCTTTCGTATTATAAAGGTCAGCCAGTTATTTCTGGTTGAACAATTTTTATATCGATATATGATAACGGTAGCCGGGGTAGAACGTTCCTGCCCGTGGGGCTTGGACCCCGTCAACTAAACAGTTCGCCCCCTACTTGCTTAAACATGATTTGGCTGGTTGGGACCAAGATCTCGTATAACAAGCGAAGCTATGATACTGCAAGAAGGATTAGGGGTTACCGGCAATATTATGTTTTTGGAGGAGATAAAAAATGAATCCAGTGGTTGGTCTGGATGTAGCGAAAGGTGAAAGTCAGGTTCAAGCGTTCTTGGATAAAAAGAAGCCTTATAAAAGAAGTTTTAAAGTAGCACATACCATTGAAGGACTAGAGAGCTTACACCAATATCTTAGAGAGATAGAAAACGTAACAGGAATTCGACCTCCGGTCGTTTTAGAGTCTACTGGGCATTATCATACGCCCGTTGTACAGTATTTTGAGGAGAGAGGTTACTTATTAATTATCGTTAACCCACTCATTTCTTATCGTGCGAAGAGCTCTAGTTTAAGGAAAGTAAAGACAGATTTAATCGATGCACGTCACCTCTGCGAGCTGTACTATAAAGAGGATTTAGAGCCTTATAAAAAACGAGGGATGCAACTCTTAAATCTTCGTAATCTTTCAAGACAACATGCAAATATAACAGGTATCTATGTACAAACAAAACTACAGTTTCAGGCTGTTCTTGATCAAGTATTTCCTGAATATAGAGGGGTTTTTGGAGATTTGTATTCGGTTGTTTCTTTGCTTACTCTATTAGAATTCCCTACTTCTGAAGACATATCAGTAGTCGATGAAGAAACTGTAGCAAATAGGATTAATGAACTTTGTCCAAGTCGTTCTAGAAAGTGGGCGATTACACAGGCAGAGAAACTTATGGCTGCCTCAGCTCGAAATCCTTTTCAGAGAACTTTATATCAGAGTCACATTTTAAGCCTAGAGATGTATATAAAAATGCTTCTAGAATACCAAAAGCACCTATCCAAATTTGAAGAAGAGATAAATGCTTTGGCAAAAGAAATTGAAGAATATAAGATTATCCAATCCATCCCTGGTATCGGTGAAAAAATCGCTACAACGATTATTTCTGAAATTGGAGAGATTGATCGGTTTAATCACCCTAAAAAACTAGTGGCATTTGCCGGAATTGATCCAAGTATCTTTGAATCAGGTAAATTTAAAGGCTCAGTAAATCGAATTACCAAAAGAGGTTCTGGTAGACTACGACATGCCTTATATATGGCAGTTCGTTGTGCCATTCGTGATTGTCGCAAGAAGAAAACGACAGATGAAATCATCCCTCGGAACAAGAGATTACGAGAGTTCTATGATAAGAAAAGTGAAGAAGGAAAGCCCTTTAAAGTAGCTGTGATAGCATGTGCCAATAAGCTTCTACAATGGATTTTTGCACTATTACAAAATAACTCAACTTTCCAAGATATAGCTTAGTTCAAAAATATAACTATATAATGAAAAACCTCCCAAAAATATAAATTAGGTAGGTTATTTGGCATGCATATTTTTAGTATAGCATGAAATATTTTAAGTTTTTATTGAAAAATGTTGACAAACTATTAGCTGGTTTAGTTCATTAAGCGTAGTGTGTTCGAACTGTGACGTAATAAATTAATAAGTAATTTTTATGAATATAGAGTTTAGAAGCACTGTATTATGAGATTCACTAATCTTTCATTTATTGGTAAAGTAAGAAAGAGGTGATTTACTTTTGAAAAAGCTTCCCAGATATACACAAAGTTTTATCTTCACTCTATTTTTTCTTATTTTGGCTTTAGTTTCTTTTAGAGTTTTTCAAAATTCTAAAGCTTTCCCAATCCTTTTTGGTACTTATTCCCTTTTCAACTTAGCTCGTGGTTTATATTATTTAAGGCAAAGACAGAGCGTTAGCTGAAGATCAGAGCTGTCATTATGGCTGCTTTTTCTTTGTGCAACTAAAGGGGCAGTTTAGTTCAAGAAGGTATTATTTTAGTGTATAGTTATTCCAATGAAGAATGAGTACAAAATCAATCAGTATTATTTAGTAATTACTGCTAGGTGTAAAAAATGGGAGTGACTCTATATTAAAAATAATCCAATGTTACTTCTTTTTTCATTTCTATTTATTTTCATTTTTGGATTTTGGTTAAGAAAAAGGATTCTTTCATTCGATTTTAAAAATAAAAGTAAATTGTTCTTATTATTGGATAACTTTGAGTTGATAGGTGGAGTTCTTATTGGTGTAGGATTACTATTTATTGTGATTTTTCTCTAAGATTTTCACAAACGGGTGCATTAGCTTAAGATCGGGGCTGTCTTTAAGGCGGCTTTTTCTTATGGCACTAACGGGGCAGGATAGTTTAACAATCAATTTGGTTAAAGGAGGTTTTTAATTGTTAAAGTTTTTGCAAATAATTTTATCCATAACAGTCACTGCACTTGCAGGACATGGATTGATTACTGGGGATTTTAAGTTTCAACCATATATGATGTTGTTTTTAGGTTTAACGATGTTGGTAATGGGATTAAGAGAATTTCAAAAGGGACAAAAAGGTTACGGCTGGCTAAGTATAGTTGTATTTATATTTAGTTTATTTGTATCAATCCAATGTTTCTTAATGAACTAACGGGTGCTTTAGTTCAATAACAGGGGTTGCTGAGGCAGCCTTTTTCTTATGGCACTAAAGGGGCAGTTTAGTTGAATATGAAGGAGTAGAAAGTTACTTTAAACAGATATACAAAAGTGAAACTATAAATTCCATAACTATATTGAATGTTGCTATGAGCGGAAATGAACATATCAAATCTCGCTTTGGAAAGGTTATAATGATAACTTTTGAAACTTTTATAATTGAATTAACGTAAATATAGTAATTATTTATTGTAGGGAAGGGATTATTATTTTAATTTATTATTTTTTATTTGGTTTAGGTGTGTTTTTAGTTATATTCACAGTGATATTTTTTATTCATATGTATATAGAGAGAGAAATTGAGTTTTGGCAGACTATTAAAATGCTGGGCGGTTTTCTAGTGGGACTCCTGCTTTTATGGATGACCATTCCAAGTCTAAAAGATGTAATAACGAAAGACTTTGATGTTGTTATTGGAAAATGTACGATAGAAATATCTTCATCTGGTCGTTCTTCTGATTCGACTTTCAATATGTTTAATACAGACGAACAATTTAGTTTCATGGAGATTCCTGACCTTGATGCTTATGGCAAATCAATTCCTTATTACTGTGAGATTACGGTGACCAAAGACCGTATGTGGGAAATGGATTATAAAATTTACGATTTAAAGACAGGAAAGCTTATGGATTCACACACAGGTGAGTAGCTTACTTTGAAAAAAATAATAAGAATAATTATACATACGCAGCTGAGAAACCAATCCCAAATCAAAGTTTGTTGATACAACAAAACACTTAAAACGTTGTCATATCAATGTTTTAAGTGTTTTTCTTTATTCTATTCCTATACAGCTTTTTATCACAATCGTTTGAACCTAGATATAACAAGGCTTTCAACGATGTTCAAAAAAACTGCACTGGCACACGTTCTGCAAAAAAAATTGCATACGCAACTCTTTTTTCTTATTGAACTAACGGGGCAGTTTAGTTGAACAAGAATTGTATAAACCACCACTTTTTTATACAGCTGCCAGGCTTCTTCAGAAGCTAAAAACGTGATACATCAAAGATGTATAAAATCATGCATAGACGTATAAAACGGACAAGTTAAAACCCCTTGGCGTCCAAGGGGTTTTTAGTTTGGGTACTTCCTAAAATCCTAGCGAAAAGGCACGGCAGGAGCCAACATATGATGAGGATAAGGATCATAATGAGGATGATAGTGGGGATGGTGGGGATGATAGTACCCCATTCCATAAGATGGGTATCCGTATCCCAAATGGGTTCCATAGTAAGGATATGGCATATATCCTGTTCCATAATGATGAGGCATACAGACTCTCATGTCTGGATTCATGTTTTCACCTACTTTTTTGTGGGAGAATGTCTAGCCTATTTCATACTATGGACTATATCTAGGAAAGAGCTTATCTTTATTAAAATTAGGTGATTAGGTGATTAGCTACTAATCAACAGCAGGGAGCAATCCCTAAACTAAGGGATTGTCTCCATTTTCAAACCCCAGTTAGCAATATAATTTTCTTCTTCAGCTAAAGGGTGCGTTAGTTTATTAAGAAAAAGTAAAAAAAGTCGATTCCTTAACGTAGAGGAGATCGACTTTTTAGGTTGGAATTCTCTTAGTGTATAAAATAGCATTGTTGCTACCGTTCGTAAAAGTAGACTTTTACGAACGGTTATTTTTTATGCAAAATCATCTTGTTTTAACGTTCATTAAAGTTATAAATCATTTTACGAACGTTCGTGTATTTATATACACTTTTACGAACGTTTTTGGTAGAATAAGAGAAAAGCAGAAGATGGAGAAAAAAATGGATATTCGTAAATTTGGATACATTCGAGTTAGCAGCAAAGATCAAAATGAAGGACGACAATTTCAGGCAATGAAAGAAAAGGGGCTTGATGAACGAGATATCTTTATGGATAAACAGAGTGGGAAAAATTTTGAACGAGAACAATATCAACTATTAAAACGGATGATCCGAAAAGGGGATGTCCTATATATTCATTCACTCGATCGTTTTGGACGAAACAAGGAAGAAATTCTAAAAGAATGGAATGACATCACGAAAAATATCCAGGCAGATATCGTTGTGATGGATATGCCTTTGTTGGATACAACTCAATTTAAGGATAGTTTAGGGACTTTCATTGCAGATCTAGTTTTACAAATCCTTTCTTGGATGGCAGAAGAGGAACGGGACCGTATTCGAAAACGGCAGCGTGAAGGAATTGATGTGGCTTTGCAAAACGGTGTGCCTTTCGGCCGACCGAAAGCACAAGTAACGGAAGAGTTTAAAGAAGTCTATGATTTTTGGAAAGCAGGAGAGATGACAGCCGTTAAAGCTATGGCGGAATTAGGCGTTAAAAAGACGACTTTTTATAAGTTGGTTAAGGAATATGAGAGAGACCTTCAAATTATCAATATATAATAGAAGAAACTCGTTAAAGGCGGTTCTGATGCAAATATGATTTGATAGAAAAAAAGGACTCTTATCCACCGTAATGACGCGAGGTTTAGAAACATGTAAAGACCGCAAAGCTTTCTTGAAGAAGTGCTTTGCAGTCTTTTTGTCTCTTGTTTTACTGAAATGAAAATCAATCGTGTTTCCTTCGGAATCCCCTGCACGTACAGATACAACCATTGACCTTTTACTTTGATATAGGTTTCATCGACTCTCCAGGAGTCATTTGTTGGCTTAAGATGACGTCGTACTCATACTCTTTCATCTAATTCCGGTCCATATTGATGAACCCCAACGCATAATCGGTGTGTGAGCCATCGATAAGCGTTCTTCCATCATCTCCACTAAATTACGAAAGCTCAAGTTGTACCTCATACCATTTCACTGTTAATAAAATCATGTCAGACTGATAATGTTTCCATTTGAATTAATATTTTTCCCCATACTGATCACGCACCTTTTTTAGAGTAATAGTATCAGTGTGTTCATGATTTAGAGATTAATTGCAATTATCTTGGAGTTTTTACACAAGAAACCAATTTTCGGTGTTTTCATGCACTTAAAACAAAATCACAAAATATTTTTAATTTTTAATTTTATAATTGACGCAACTATAATAAAACGTTATCATTATTTTACTTATTAGTTTGTTTAATAAACAAACTAATATTCAAAAGTGATTCACTCGCTTTAATTTTTTTACATTAACATATGAATTACTACAAATTTATTATCTACTTACATTTTTTAAGTCAATAATGTAAGCGTTTAAAGTTTTTTAATTGTAATTATCAGAATCGTATTGTAAGCGTTTTTATTATCAAAATCTTTGCAACCAGAATAGAAGAGAAAGCAGGGAATATCCATGTCTAGAAAAGATAGAAAAGTTACATTACGTACTAGTATCGGTTTTGGATTAACAGACATAATGGGTGGTGGGGCTTTTACCATTATTGGAGCTTGGCTACTATTTTTCTTTACAACGTTTGCTGGTTTATCACCGGTACAAGCCGCTTCTATCATTGCCATTGCTCGCATTGTCGATGCAGTTATCGCTTTGTTTGTTGGAAGTATATCAGATAATTTCTTTAAGTATAAGTTAGGTAGAATGTTCGGTAGACGTCGCTTTTTCCTATTAATCGGTTCACCATTAATGCTTACTTATGTTTTATTATGGGTATCAGGAATGAACTACTGGTACTATCTTTTCACTTATTTACTATTCGAAATAATTGCAGCGATGGTATTAATCCCTTGGGAAACACTACCTTCTGAAATGACAAAAGATTTTAAAGAAAGAACTAAAATGTCAACATCAAGAATGTTTCTTTCTGGTACAGGTACGTTTTTAGCTACTTTTGTTCCAGGGCAATTAATTGCTTATTTTGGAGATAACAATGCCAACGCTTACTTAATTAACGGTGCCTTCTTTGCTATACTATTTGCAATCTGTATATTTATTTCGTATAAATCATCATGGGAAAATAAGTTTTCACCTGAGGAAGAAAAAGTAATCCTCGAAAAAGCAAATGAGACTAAAGGATTTGGTGAAACATTAAAAGCCATTGGTTCTGTGCTTAAGGAATTTGCTACAACTTTTAAAATCAAGAGTTTCCGAAAACATTTAGGAATTTATCTTTTCTCATTTACTGGGAAAGATGTATTTAATACAGTATTCATATATTTCTGTATATTTGCATTAGGTACATCTTCTACACTTGGTGCTAATTTACTTTCATTAAGCATCATTGGTATACCGGTGACAATCTTAGCAGGATTTTTGATTGTTAAAGTGGGACCTGCAAATTTATTTAAAGTAGCTTATTCTATAATGATCTTATGTTTAATTGGATTTTATGTTATTTATTTAACTCAACCAAGTTCAATGATCGTTTTGTTATTTATAATTGCTGGGATTTATCAAGTTGGTAGAAGTATATTGGAATTCACTCCGTGGAATGTTTTCCCATTTATTCCGGATATCGATGAAATCGTAACAAGACAAAGACGTGAAGGTCTCTTTGCTGCAGTTATGACATTTGCTAGAAAATCTTCTGTAGCAATTGCTACTATGGCTGTTGGTCTTCTATTAGAATATGGTGGTTTTGTCGAAGGATCAGCAACACAAACACCTGAAGCAATTCATACTATCGTATATACGTTAGTGATTGGGACTTCACTGTTGCTAGTAATTTCAATGTGCATAGCTTTCACTTTCAAATTAAATAAAAAAACACATGAAATCTTAGTAGATGAAATTGATCGTTTAAAAAATAATGGTTCTAAAGCAGACGTTAATCCAAAAACGAAAGAAGTTGTTGAAAGTCTGACTGGTTATGCTTATGAAAATGTATGGCCTGAGGATCCAACCGAAAAGGAGAACGCTTCTTAACTTGTTAACTATTAAAAATCGAGTAGGAGGGGGCGACTAACCCCCTCCTACTCGATTTTATGTTAGGATTAATAATATTTCGAACAGCCAATCAAGAGGGATTTTCTTAAAGTCCTTGGTTTTCCTCAAATCTCGTTTGTACCTAAATTAATGTATTTCCTTGATGTGAGATAATCGAATGGAGAAAATATTTTGATTTTTATCCGTTAAGGACAGGGTTTGTTCATAAAGGTTCAGTTTATACATATGGCCCTTGCAAGTTTCTAAAAACCCATCTTTAAAATAAGTGATTGTCATTATGCCATTTTTTTTCAATGATTTTAATATCATTTGATCATCTCCTTCCTGTCTGGTTTATAAAAGTAATTTTTATGCTAGCAATCCATTATTTATGATAAATAGTAAGAAAGCTAGTGTAATAATCGGTTGTATAACATATAGTATACACCAATAATTGCAAACGCTTTCATCTATATATGAACGTTGTGTGAAATTATCATTTTCTGTAGGATGCATTATATTATAGATTGACCTTCAAAGTAGCAATAAATAATAGAAGAAACTCATCAAAATGAAGCCTTTGTTAAACGAAACAAAGGCTTACTTCTATGTATAGAGGCTTTCACCTTCTAGTTAATAATTAATAATATTTTAAGCTGACTCAACGATTCACGAACAATTCTTTGTCCGTAATTTTTTTTCATACATTCAGAGAAAACGACTAATTTAAATTAGAATATTCAGATTATTGGTGGTGACTCTAACAATTGATTCGTATTATTACTTAGGTCTTTTTATGACTCCCGGTTAATAAAATTTGAAAGATGGTTTTTTTTAAGGGGGATTTAGCTATGACTGAGAATTCACAAGAATTTAATATGAGAATAGCATCTGGAATGTTTGTTGCGCGTTCATTAGATGAAATACGTTTTTGGTCAAGAATTATGAAAGAACACTCTTTATTTCTTAGGCTAGGATTTAGATGTGAAGATACACAGTTAATTGAAGAAGCTAATCAGTTTTATCGATTGTTTGAAAGGATTGAACAGCAATCACATTCATTTACAAATCAAACCGATCCAGAACAAATTAAAAGATTTAATTCGGAAGTCCAACAGGCTGCAACAGGTATATTCGCATTTAAGCGAAAAGTATTAGGACTGATACTAACCTGTCAATTACCAGGAGCAAACAATTTTCCTCTTTTAGTGGATCATACAAGTAGAGAAGCCAATTATTTTAGAAAAAGATTAATTGAATTAAACGAAGGGAAATTGAAACCACTACCTGATGCTATCATTAAAGAGAATGTTTTCTTTTTAAGAATAATGGCCGACCACGCTAAATTTATTGGACACTTACTTGACCCATCGGAAAGAAAGCTTGTAGATATGGCGAGAAACTTTAGCAATGATTTTGATCAATTGGTCTTTCAGGCTACTGATTTAGAGTCTATGAAACCACAATCACAGACCGTTCCTCTCTTGGATCAGTTTCTTGATCAGAATCGAGTGTCTGTAGTATCACTGCGAGATTTTAAGAAAACTGCCCGGGATCTAATTGAGGAATGTAAAATTAAGAGTATTATCCATCCTCTTTTGGCGGATCATGTTTTCCGAGAAGCCGAACGATTCCTTGCAATTATTGATATGTTTGAAGCACATTTGATGGAAGAAAAATAGCAACCTAAATAAGTTACAAATGTATGGAAAATTCATTCCTTAATTAAGAACTAGCGTTTTTTTTTTGTCTTATATTGATTAAGAAGATTATGTAGGGAAATTCATCATAGAGATGAAGGAATCAACCAATTTGAACGATAACAGTCGATCTTTGAAGCAAATATAAAGTTGAAGTTTGGATAAAACCATCATTGATGAAGTTGCAGTAAGGGTAAGGGGGAGGAATTTCCCCTTTTTTTGATTCGTGTGGATTTACAACTATAAGAAGTACTTCCATAGGTATTAAAGAAAAAATCCACTAAAGTAAAAAATATGATTAGGAAATAATGACCTTTACCGTGTTTGCTTAAGGAAACTTTTTTTGACAGATGTTATTTCTATGGACTAACAACAAAAGATTGCTATAGACCCACCCACTTAATGCTTGGTAATATAATCAAGTGTTATATTTGGAGGGGTAGCCATGGAACAACAGAAGTATAATGAGTTAAAAATGGGTGAACGGGGAGTTATCCTTAGTATCTGCACTTATATATTTTTATCTGCTGCAAAGTTATTTATAGGTTATTCAGCAGACTCAGAAGCTTTAAAAGCAGATGGGCTAAACAATTTGACTGATATCATTGCTTCGATCGCAGTTCTAATAGGTCTGAAAATAGCACAAAAGCCGGCTGATGAGAACCATCCATACGGTCATTGGAAATCCGAGACTGTAGCATCGATGGTTGCTTCTTTTATTATGGTGGCTGTTGGTATTCAAGTTTTATATACAGCTATCTCTTCGGTATTCGAGGGAAGAAAAGAATCTCCTGATTTAATCGCAGCATGGACAGGCATGTTCTGTGCAATAGTTATATATTTCGTATATCGATATAATAGGAATTTGGCGAAGAAAATTAATAGTCAATCAGTAATGGCTGCAGCAAAGGACAACCTTTCAGATGCCTGGGTAAGTATAGGTACGGTAGTCGGAATTATTGGTTCTCAATTTAACCTTGCATGGCTTGACCCTGTAGCAGCTGTTATCGTAGGTCTATTGATTTGTAAAACTGGTTGGGATATTTTCCGAGAAGCTTCACTTAATTTGACAGATGGTTTCGATGAAGAACTGATAGAAACTTATAAAAAAACCATTCTTAATACCTTTGGTGTAAAAGGAGTTAAGGATATCAGAGCAAGGAATTACGGTAATAATACTGTTGTAGATGCTGTTATTCTCGTTAATTCTACTTTGGAAATTAAAGATGCACATGACATTTCTACAAAGGTTGAAAATGTATTAAAAACCGAACACGATGTCTATGAGGTTCATATTCATGTAGAACCGAACTAAAAAGCCGATTATTAAGAAGTGACAAATTGTATGGTACTTTACTGTGTGGTAGTCGGGCATCTTTTGACAATAGTGGATGATGATTAGAAGGGTTTTCCCCCTTTTTTGAGACTCATATAATGTAGTGATCGGACAAAATTGTTGAAGGCGTTAAACGATTGAAAAAACTGTGTGGCAAAACAAGCAAAACTAAAAAAGCAGTGGATGTCTTGTGAGGGGAAAATCCAATTAGTTGGATTTGGCACATTTGAAGTGCGCGACTGAGCAGCCTGAACGGATAGAAACCCACAAACAGAAGAAGAAATACATATTGCAACTTCAAAAGTTCCCGCTTTTAAAGCAGGTAAGGAATAAAAAGAAGCTGTTAAATAAATTTATTTAATGATAATCGTGAAAAGGGCTCTGGAGATGATATAGTCACCAGAGTTTTTTTGTTTATGTAATTTTTTATTTAAGTGTACTTTTGAAATTTATTATCACTTTACTTAATCTTTACCTTTACAATTTTCCCTCCGGCTTTTTTACCTGCCTGTTCCAATAATTTCGCAAATTTTTTCTTTGTCTCTGTATCCTTCTTAATCTTTTTCATTTTTATATCCCTCGCAATTTAATATTCTTGCTAAATAGTATGACCATGGAAAAGGGAATTCATACTTTATCCGGTTCTAATGCTTGCTTTTCCCCACTATATTGTTAGTAAAGTGGAAAACTGACAAAGTGACCTTAAGGTATTTTCCCATTTTTGCAGAATGTGAGGAGAGAGGAGGGAGGGGATGTCGTCTTTGAACCCTTTTTTCAATGAATGGAAGAAAACGAATCCTAAAGAAAAAGTTATTCAAAAAAAATCTTTGGAAAATCCATCACATCAAATAACGTCGGTGAGAAAAGTGAGAAAGGACAAGCAGCATGATATTAAATTCCCTGTAGATTATGTTATGAAGGTCAAGCTCCGGACGCTTTGCCAAGCATTAAGCCCCAAATATCATCAAAAGACGGGAAAGCCTTTGACACAAACGGCCTGTAATACTTTGTTGCTGCGGTTTGGACTAGCAAGGTGGAGGGATGTGGATTATGTTATGGATTACAAAGACACGAAGGAATATATGCATACCTACCTATTGGAAACGGAATATGGTCAAAAAGGGGGCTTACATGAAATCGCGATTTTGAAGGATCTTTCTGATCGTAGAGTCGTTTATTTCATGATCCATCATGCTGTTTCCTGGCTGGAAAGAGGGGGTTCCGTTGAAGAAATCCTATAGTCAATTCAGTCTTCTATCGAACAAGCTGCTTTATGGGACTAAGGAAAAAAAGGGTTTTTTAGATTACCTATTGCCTAAATATAGGTATCTACAGATTGTGGTACCCTATTATGAATATTTGAGAGGTGAGGTATTCGTTGAAGACATTAAGGACTTGTTTGAAGAGGCGCCTCAAAATTTGACACTGTATCACCTGATTGCCCTCTTGTATTTTGATTTTCTGGAACAAGTGAAAAAAGGAGCCAAATATGACCAGCTATGTTCCTTTTTGATTTCTTCCAAGAAAAAATTTCTTCAACGCCCGATGATCGAAAAAAGGGTGTTGAAACAGGTGACAACCAATCTTTTCTCTTTTGAGCAAAGGGAAGAAGAGATGGAGGTAACATCAGAAGAAAAACAAGCGGAGATTACACTTCGGATCAAGGAGTCAGAGATTTACCGGGGAGAGGTCTTTCTTCATGACATATCACCGTACTTAATGGATGAAGAACTCACTGTCGAGGATTTACTGGTGATTTTGTTTATGGACTTTCTACAAAGAATTAAAGAAAAGGGAAACTCCAGTCAAACCATGAAGGCCATTTTATTGAACTATGAGGATTATTTTTAATGAGAGAGCAGAGGACAATCATGAAAAAAGGATAGGTGTTAACCACTATCCTTTTTTTTATGGACTTATACACATTGAATGAAAGAATAAATGGGTCATTAAATCATTTATGTAGGTTACTTTATTGTTCAAGCTCATTTGACCGTACATATTGGAGTAATGTTTTTCTTAGTTTGAATCCTTTCAAAAAAGGGAAAAGTCCACCACTTATATTCTCAAACCTCATAAAATATTGAAGGTCGAATTAGAATTAAGACTAAGGTTTAACTTGTTTGTATTCAAAATAATAAAATTAGTAATCTTTATGTATAGAAGAGTGGTTACATGGGAATCATGAGAATAAGCAAATAGAAAAGAGGGGGGAAGACAAGGATTTAATTAATAATAATAATCTCCAAGTTACTTAGTATAATAGAAAAAAGGTTAAGGAGTTGGTTTCGTATGGAGAAGCAATTGCCTGGAACACCACTAGAACCTGAAGTGATGGCTGAAATGGTTTTAAAAAAGGCTCTCAGCGATTACAGGAAAGCCCAAATTGAAAAAAAAATCGATGAATCATTGAAAATGCGTAATAAGGAAGAGTTTATTCGTTTAACAGATGAATTAAAGAGTATTTCTTAAACTTTTGTACGCACAAAGTAAAAACGCATACAGAAATTTTTTTATAAAAAATAAGGCTCACAATGTAAGAAATCCTTGAATTGGTTTGATTATTAAAGTTTATAGTAGGAATATTGAAATATCCATTAAGGAACAAGGCAAGAAAAAATAAAAAAGAAGCGCAGTCGCACTTAAAAAGCTGGTGAGGTTAAATATTATTTGATATTCCTTTACCTTCAGTTTGGATGGACATAAAATTTTATTATGAGAAACATTCTAAGTAAATAGGAATCTATAGTATTATAACATTTTACATTGTAAGCGCTTTCTTGTATAATTATGATAATCAAATGGTGTGGAACCATAATGGGGTAAGTAGACCGAGGTAGGGTCTATCTTCATAATGATCTTTTAGTTTCACTAATTTTTGTAAATATTTATTGTAAGGATATGAATTAAGATAGCAATAGATGGCTGTCTCAAAAATAATAATTAATTGAAAATCGGGTAAATTTGTGAAAAGCAATTTGACGGTATAAGAGAATGAGAGTTTGTGCATCATCAAGATGAAATGGAAGTTGCGAAGGGGGGAAAAGAAATGAAAAAAAATGGTGTTTCGTTAGCCGAATTTGTTCAGGAAGATCGATTTGAACTCAACTCCTACCTTACTTCTTTATTTAACAAACTTAATGACTATGTCCCCAAAAGTCTTAAAGATAAAAGAAATCAATAACAATTAAGCAACAGGAAATAGTGACTCAGGAAAAGCTTTTAAACTTCCTGGGTCACTTTCTTTATTATTGATTCTTGGTTAAGGATGCATGAACCTATTTAGATTGCATCCCCTGGTCTTATGTTATTCTTAGCAGGAATTAGTACAGTATTATGTTAATTAGCATTCGTTTATTTCATTATTTTCAGCAAAAATATACCCTAAGGGAATTCTAAAAAATGATCAGCCATTGAAATTTAGAAAGATATTTTAAAATAAATAAAAAAACAAAGGAATGGAGGGATCCAAACAATAGATTTACCTTCACTAAAATATCAGCTTTCCTGATGAATTGCCTTATTTCGTTAACACTGTTTTTCTCAGATTAGGTTTGGCTCTTGTTATCCCTAATCGATTCTCTTTCTCCTGCTATAGTACTTTTTGTGTTCACTTATTAGCAAGTTTTTCAGCATGCTCTATGCCCTATGTTGTAAGAACAGAACATTAATAAGAAGTTTAGAGATTAGAAGTCATGTAGATAGAAAGCTTTATATAAGGATGAATTTAAAAAAATGGAGGAGAAAAGGTTCTGATAATGGATTTTATCCAGGAGGATTGATTTGAACTACACCATATGTTCGATCAGGGTATAGCTTAATTAGTGAATTGGGAAAGCATGGGGAGCAGCTGGTGATGTTTTTTAAAAGAGCAGAATATTCAAGGTAAATGAACCTAGTAAATTAGTATTTGAAAATATCAATATCGAGATTGGATTTTACATCGTGCAATTGTATACAACACAATCAAGATAGTCCTTACCTACGAATTCATCTCCATATAGATGTCATGGTACTCTAAGTATTCATACTTAATTTCCTTTTAGTTATCGGTCCTCTGAATCGACAAAAAGAGGATGTTTGTTTAAAAAAATACAAAAAAGTGTTTACAAGGAAAAAAATTCATTGTAGTATTTCCTTATAAAGTAAATGAAATCGATTTCATTTTTCGATTTACCGTATAGGCAACCTGTATTCAGGAGATAAAGTGTCTAAACGCTTGAGGTAATTATAGTCATGTCGCAATGATTCTTATATTTTGCTTCAAAAAAAGAAAAGGTAATTTAATAAGGCTATTAGGATTTTGAATCAATAGTAACCGATCTGAGTTTTGGAAGCTTTCTTTTCAATTAGAGATTTAGAAGATAATGAAATCGATTTCATTACTAGCCTTATTACAAATTGAGTCTATAACTACTAAACTATTACCGTTGAAAGTAAGAGATCTATTTGTTTGGTCTAAAAAAACCTGACAAAGAATTAAAATGCGGATGGTATTTAAAGTTAAATGAAATCGATTTCATTTAACCTTTAATCACAAAAGACTGATAATTTCGAAAAAACAAGGAGGAAAAAAGCATGTCATCAGTAACACATGAGGTTAAAAAATTAAAAAACTACATAAATGGTGAGTGGATTGAATCCACCTCAAAGCAAACGGAGATCGTCGTTAATCCTGCAACTGGTGAGGCGATTGCCGAAGTGCCACTTTCAACTAAAGAAGATGTGGATCGTGCAGTTCAAGTTGCGAATGAAGCGTTTAAAAAATGGTCGCAGGTAGCCGTTCCAAAAAGAGCTCGCATATTGTTCAAATATCAGCAGCTCCTAGTAGATAATTGGGAGGAACTTGCGAAACTTGTTACCATCGAAAATGGAAAAAGTTTATCAGAATCAATCGGTGAAGTACAGCGAGGCATCGAGTGTGTGGAGTTTGCCGCGGGTGCACCTACACTTATGATGGGCAAACAGCTTCCAGATATTGCGACAAACATTGAATCGGGTATGTATCGTTATCCAATCGGTGTAATTGGCGGTATCACACCGTTTAACTTTCCGATGATGGTCCCTTGCTGGATGTTCCCACTTGCAATTGCATGTGGCAATACATTCGTGTTAAAGCCATCTGAGCGTACACCACTTCTTGCAGCACGTATTGTTGAACTGTTTGAGGAAGCGGGTCTTCCTAAAGGTGTATTGAACATTGTAAATGGCGCACATGATGTGGTAAACGGGCTTCTTGAACATAAAGATGTGAAAGCTATCTCATTCGTTGGTTCACAACCAGTTGCTGAATATGTTTATAAAACAGGTACGGCCAACTTGAAGCGCGTTCAGGCACTTGCAGGAGCAAAAAACCACTCGATTGTCTTGAAAGATGCCAATCTTGATATGACAGCAAAAGAAATTACAAGTGCGGCTTTCGGCTCAGCTGGTGAACGTTGCATGGCAGCTGCTGTTGTTGTAGTAGAAGAATGTGTAGCGGATGAGTTAGTTGAAAAATTAAAAAAGGCTGCAGATACCATTACAATCGGTAATGGCCTAGACGACGGCGTTTTTCTTGGACCAGTTATCCGGGAAGGGGCTAAGCAACGGACTATTAGCTATATTGAATCCGGTGTAGCGCAAGGGGCGACCCTTGTACGTGACGGCCGTAAAGACGAGGCCGCAAGTGGAAATGGTTACTACCTTGGGGCTACGATTTTTGATCATGTAACACAGGAAATGAAAATTTGGCAAGATGAAATTTTCGCTCCGGTCCTCTCCATAGTCCGTGCGAAAGATTTAACAGAGGCCGTTGAGATTGCGAATGCATCCGCTCTTGCTAATGGCGCTTGCCTATATACAGACAGTGCAGCTGATGTACGCCAGTTCCGTGAAACAATTCATGCGGGTATGCTGGGCATTAACGTGGGGGTTCCCGCACCTATGGCATTCTTCCCATTCTCTGGATATAAAGATTCATTCTATGGTGACCTTCATGCAAACGGGACAGACGGTGTGGAGTTCTACACTCGAAAAAAAATGGTGACTGCACGCTACGTGAAGTAATCGTATAAATCCCATAGAAAATAAATGAAGTCTGGTCCGTTTAGATACGGGCCAGATTAATCCAATTTTTTGCCTGAGAAACAAGGAGGTACATATGAGCAAATTACTGAAAAAACCAGGAAAACTTGAGGTTGGTGAAGGTGTTACAGTTGTTCAGGAAGTAACGAAAGTAAATTCTCCATTAGAATTTGTTGAGTTTAAAATAGTTGAGTTAGCTTCACACTCTAAATATTCAGAATCATTAAATAAAACGGAGTGTTGTATCGTCGCTTTGACTGGAAAGATCAACGTGACAGTAGGCGAAGAAACATTCCACGATTTAGGCACACGTGAAAGTGTGTTTGAAAAGGTGCCGACGGACAGCATCTACATATCGAATAACAACCATTTTCAAGTAGAAGGTATAACTGAAGCCCGCGTAGCACTATGTTATTCCCCTTCTGAAAAGCAACTTCCGACCAAATTGATTAAAGCAGAGGATGTTGGTGTTGAACAACGAGGTATTTTGAGTAATAAACGGATGGTGCATAATATTTTGCCGGATTCGGATCCGTCAGCGAACAGTCTTCTTGTGGTCGAAGTCTACACAGAAAGCGGCAACTGGTCGAGCTATCCTCCGCATAAACATGACCAGGACAACTTACCAGTAGAGTCGCAATTAGAAGAGTCTTACTACCATGAAATGAATCCACCTCAGGGTTTTGTCTTCCAGCGTGTTTATACGGATGACCGTTCGATTGATGAGACCATGACTGTCGAAAACGGAGATGTTGTCCTTGTACCGGCGGGGTATCATCCGGTAGGGGTACCGGATGGTTATGAATCTTATTACTTAAATGTCATGGCTGGCCCGACGAGGACTTGGAAATTCTACAATGATCCAGATCATGAATGGATCTTAAAGCGGTAAAAAAAAGAAGGAGCTGTTAATTGGATGAACTATACATTTAGTACCGACAAGGAGTTTGACTTGATTGCTATCGGCCGTGCCTGCCTCGACTTAAATGCCAATGAATATAATTGCCCGATGGAAGATACCATGACGTTTACAAAATATGTGGGCGGTTCACCTGCCAATGTTGCCATTGGCAGTGCAAAATTAGGTTTGACTGTTGGATTCATCGGCAAGCTTGCGGATGACCAACACGGACGATTTATCGAGCGGTATATGCGCGAAGCAGGCGTGGATACATCAAATATGGTGATTGATCAGAAGGGGCATAAAACGGGACTAGCATTCACAGAAATCAAAAGTCCTGAAGAATGTAGCATCCTTATGTATAGAGATAACGTAGCCGACCTTCATTTAGCGCCTTCAGAAGTAAACGAAGAATACATCAAAAAATCAAAAATTCTTCTTGTTTCTGGAACGGCCTTAGCGCAAAGCCCATCACGTGAAGCTGTGTTAAAAGCGGTCAGTCTGGCGAAAAAACATCATGTAAAAGTCGTATTTGAATTGGATTACCGTCCGTATACCTGGAATTCTATTGAAGAAACCTCTGTTTATTATTCTTTAGTAGCAGAGCAATCAGACATTTTGATAGGCACGCGTGATGAATATGATGTAATGGAAAACTCTGAAAAAGGTACAAACGAAGAGACTGTCCGTTACTTGTTTAACCATTCCGCAGATCTAGTGGTCATCAAACATGGTGTCGAGGGTTCATATGCTTATGCCAAATCGGGCGAAGTATTTCAAGCGAAGGCTTATAAAACGAAAGTATTAAAAACCTTTGGCGCAGGAGATTCATATGCTTCCGCTTTCTTATATGCATTAGTGAGCGGCAAAGAGATTGAAAGCGCCTTAAAATTTGGCAGTGCTTCTGCTTCAATAGTAGTAAGCAAACATAGCTCTTCTGAAGCTATGCCAGTTGTAGAAGAAATTGAGGAACTAATTGCCGAACGAGTGTAAGCAAATTATCTACATAGAGGTGAGCAAAGGATGGGAAAAGTGAGGTTAACAACAGCCCAAGCTTTAATTAAGTTTTTAAATCAGCAGTATATCCACGTTGACGGTGAAGAGTATCCATTTGTCGAAGGGATTTTTAATGTATTCGGTCATGGAAATGTCGTTGGAATTGGTCAGGCCCTTGAACAGGATGCGGGCCACTTGAAAGTGATTCAAGGAAAGAATGAGCAAGGAATGGCACACGCAGCAATCGCCTATAGTCGCGAAATGCTCCGCCGTAAAATTTATGCCGTTACCACATCGGCCGGTCCAGGTTCTGCTAACTTAATAGCGGCAGCTGGTACAGCACTTGCTAATAATATTCCTGTCCTTTTGCTCCCGGCAGATACATTTGCCACACGCCAGCCTGATCCGGTGCTTCAGCAACTTGAGCATGAGCACAGTACGGCGATAACTACTAATGACGCTTTTATGGCGGTATCAAGATATTGGGATCGCGTCACTCGTCCAGAGCAGCTCATGTCAAGTCTGATTCGTGCATTTGAAGTGATGACCGATCCTGGAAAAGCGGGTCCGGCGACGATTTGCATCTCGCAGGATGTAGAAGGAGAAGCATTCGATTACGATGAACGATTTTTTGATAAACGCGTTCATTATTTGGATCGGAAAGCGCCAGTGGAACGGGAACTGAATGGAGCTGCAGATCTGATTAAAGCAAGTAAGAAGCCAATCATTATCGTCGGAGGAGGAGCAAGGTATTCCGGTGCACATGATATTTTAATCAAGCTATCAGAAAAGCATAACATACCACTTGTGGAAACGCAGGCTGGTAAATCAACGGTGGAATCATCTTTTACTAAGAACTTGGGCGGAGTGGGCATTCTTGGTACAATGGCTGCCAATAAAGCAGCCCGCCAGGCAGATCTCGTAATTGGTGTCGGGACACGTTATACAGACTTTACAACGTCTTCTAAAACTGCTTTTAATTTTGAAGACACTAAGTTTTTGAACATTAATGTCAGCCGTCTTCAGACATATAAGCTAGATGGATTTCAAGTCGTCGCGGATGCAAAAATAGCGCTTGAGCAACTTGAGGGGTTACTAGAGGGATACGAAACAGAATTTGGTGAAATGTTTGCAGAATGGAAGGAAGATTGGCTTACCGAACGAGACCGTTTGAGTAGAGTGACATTCAATCGTGAAAATTTTACACCTGAAATTAAAAGCCAATTTTCACAGCAAATCTTGAATGAATACTCAGATGCATTGAAAACTGAATTGGCACAATCCACTGCGATGATCGCAATTAATGATACAGTCAATCCGGACAGTGTGGTCGTCGGTTCAGCCGGATCACTTCCGGGGGACTTGCAGCGTCTCTGGCATTCGACAGTTCCGAACACGTACCATCTTGAATATGGCTTCTCCTGCATGGGCTACGAAATTGCAGGAACTTTAGGAGCGAAGCTTGCTCATCCGGACCGGGAAGTCTATTCAATGGTAGGAGACGGCAGTTTCTTAATGCTCCATTCTGAATTAATCACGGCCATTCAATATAATCATAAAATCAATATTTTATTGTTTGATAATTCAGGCTTTGGCTGTATTAACAATCTGCAAATGGAGAATGGTAGCGGCACTTATTGCTGTGAGTTCAGAACACATGACAATCAAATTATGAATATTGATTACGCAAAAGTGGCAGAAGGATACGGAGCCAAGACTTATCGGGCTAATACTGTTGCTGAATTGAAAGCCGCTTTGGAAGATGCAAAAAAACAATCAGTATCTACATTAATTGAAATGAAAGTACTTCCGAAAACAATGACAGATGGCTATGACGCTTGGTGGAATGTTGGTGTGGCAGAAGTTTCTGAACAAGAAAGTGTTCAAAAGGCATATGAAGCGAGGCAAGAAAAATTAAAGACCGCCAAACAATATTAAAAGGAGGAATTCAGAAAATGCAGGAGATTTTATGGGGGATTGCCCCAATTGGTTGGCGTAATGATGACATTCCGGAAATAGGGGCTGAGAATACCTTATCCCACCTTTTAAGCGATATTGTCGTGGCAGGATTTCAGGGGACAGAAGTAGGTGGTTTCTTCCCTGAACCAGCCGCCCTGAATAAAGAACTTCAGCTTCGAAACTTAAAAATCGCTGGTCAGTGGTTCAGCAGCTATATCATCCGCGATGGTATCGAAAAAGCAGAACAGGATTTCCATAAGCACTGCCAATATTTACAGGCTGTCCATGGGGATGTGGCGGTTGTATCCGAACAGACTTACAGTATTCAAGGTGGAGAGATCAATGTATTTAAGGGAAAACCTTACTTTACAGATGAAGAATGGGGAATATTGTGTGTCGGACTAAATAAGCTCGGGAAAATCGCGAGTCAGTACAATTTGAAGTTGGTATATCACCATCATATGGGGACAGGAGTTCAGACATTGTCTGAAATTGATCGTCTTATGGAAAACACCGAAAAAAACTTGGTTCATTTGCTATATGATACTGGACATATTTATGTATCAGATGGTGAGTACATGACACTGTTAAGAAAGCACATTGACCGCATTGGACATGTCCATTTTAAAGATGTAAGACATAAGGTCCTGGAGAAGTGTCGGAAAGAAGAAAAATCGTTTCAAGAGTCTTTTTTAGCTGGTATGTTTACAGTCCCTGGTGACGGTTGCGTTGACTTTGTGGAACCTTTTCATACACTCCTTGACCATCAATATAAAGGGTGGATTGTTGTAGAGGCTGAACAAGATCCATCTGTTGCCCATCCATTAGAATACGCGTTAATCGCTCGCAAATATATAAATGACAGATTGCTCCTAGTTCAAGATTAAAAACTAGAAAGAAGTGATTCATTTGAATAATGAGGGAAATCAAATGGCATTCTTACGCAAGATTATTATTATCTCGACGTTAGGCGGTCTTTTGTTTGGATATGATACAGGTGTTATTAATGGCGCATTGCCGTATATGTCAGAAGAAGACCAACTTAACCTCAATTCACTTACGCAAGGTATTGTTGCCAGTTCACTTCTTTTAGGCGCGGCACTTGGAGCGTTTTTAGGAGGCCGGCTTTCGGATTATGCTGGTCGCCGAAAAAATATTCTTTTCCTTTCGATACTCTTCTTCTTTTCTACGATTGGATGTACGCTTGCACCGAATGTTACGGTCATGATAGCTTGCCGTTTTCTACTCGGACTTGCTGTTGGGGGAGCATCTGTAACCGTTCCGACTTATTTGGCGGAAATGTCTCCTGCTGAACGACGTGGACGAATTGTTACTCAGAATGAATTAATGATTGTAAGTGGGCAGTTGCTCGCATTTATCTTCAATGCCATTCTTGGTACAACAATGGGCGACAGTTCTCATGTATGGCGTTACATGCTGGCTATAGCGGCACTTCCAGCTATCCTTCTTTTCTTCGGAATGCTCCGGTTGCCTGAAAGTCCAAGGTGGCTAGTATCAAAGAAGAAAAATGCCGAGGCTCTGAACGTTTTGAAAAAAATACGCAATACAAACCAGGCAGAATCAGAATATCAGGGAATTAAAGAAACATTCGTTGAAGAAACCAATGTTAAGAAAGCTACATATAAAGATTTAACCGTTCCATGGATACGGAGAATTGTTTTTCTCGGAATGGGGATTGCCATTGTCCAGCAAATAACAGGCGTCAACTCGATTATGTACTATGGTACCCAGATTTTAAAAGATGCAGGTTTTGCAACAAAAGCTGCATTGATTGGAAATATTGCAAACGGTGTCATCTCCGTTTTGGCCACGTTCTTCGGTATTTGGCTACTTGGTAAAATTGGGCGTCGTCCAATGCTTATATCTGGATTGATTGGAACAACGACGGCCCTTCTATTGATTGGCATCTTCTCTTCCCTCCTTGAAGGAACGGCTGCTCTTCCATATGTTATTTTATCTTTGACTGTTACGTTTCTTGCCTTCCAGCAGGGAGCCATTTCACCGGTTACTTGGTTGATGCTTTCAGAGATTTTCCCACTTCAAGTACGTGGGCTTGGTATGGGTGTTACCGTATTCTTCCTTTGGATAGTGAACTTCCTAATTGGTTTAACGTTCCCGGTTTTACTTGATAAAGTCGGATTGTCTACAACATTCTATGTCTTTGCGATTTTAGGTATATTGGCTATCACATTTGTGAAAAAATGTTTGCCAGAAACAAGAGGGCTTACACTTGAACAGCTTGAACAAAACTTCCGTAACCATGGAAAAGATCCTGTTAAAGAAATAACAAAAATAGTATAAGAGATACAGGTTAATTGGCATAAATGCAGATACGTATAATAGGAGGAATATAATCATGACATTAAATATTGGCGTAATAGGAACTGGAGCAATAGGACGGGAGCACATTAAAAGAATTACAAACAAATTATCCGGCGGGAAAATTGTCGCTGTAACCGATGTGAATGAAGAAGCGGCGAAGCAGGTCGTAAACCAATATGGACTTGAGGCGGTCGTGTATCCGGATGACCAATCACTTGTATCAGATGAAAACGTGAATGCTGTGCTTGTGACAAGTTGGGGACCAGCCCATGAACAAAACGTATTGAATGCGATTGAAGCCGGAAAATATGTGTTCTGTGAAAAGCCACTAGCGACAACAGCGGAAGGTTGCAAGAGAATTACCGAAGCGGAAATGAAACACGGGAAGCGTTTGGTACAAGTTGGTTTTATGCGCCGTTATGACAGCGGTTACGTACAATTGAAAGAAGCCATTGATAGAAATGAAATTGGCGAGCCGCTCATGGTCCGTTGCGTACACCGCAATCCAGAAGTGGATGAGAACTACACAACGGAAATGGCGGTCGTTGATACATTGATTCATGAAATTGATGTATTGCACTGGCTAATCAGCGATGATTACAAATCCGTTCAAGTAATTTACCCGAAGAAAGCAAGTCGTGCGCATGCTAACTTAAAAGATCCTCAAATCATCATATTGGAAACGAAAAGCGGGATTGTTATTCAAGCAGAAGTATTCGTAAATTGTAAATATGGCTATGATATCCAGTGTGAAGTCATTGGTGAAGACGGTGTTGCGTATCTTCCTGAACCGGCAAGCATCGTTACAAGGAAAGGCGCAAAACGCAGCACGGACATTTTAATAGACTGGAAAGATCGCTTTATGGATGCGTATGACATAGAATTGCAGGATTTCATAGATTCTATTAAACAGACAGGTCAGCCAAATGGTCCGACTTCATGGGACGGATACATTGCAGCTGTAACAGCTGATGCTTGCGTAAAAGCACAGGAATCAGGCCAAAAAGAACCGGTTGATCTGGCTGAGAAACCTGATTTTTATACGGGGAAAATCACAGTACAGTGAACTTCGTAACACAAACTAAGTGGTGTTGTGGTAAAAATAATTACATTCAAATTGGAGGAAACGACGATGAAACTAGCATTAGATCCAACGATGTATGCCAATTTATCTTTAAAAGAAATGGTCGATAAAACGGCGGAATTAGGCTATGAATATATCGAACTATCACCGCGTGAAGACTTTTGCCCATTCTATAAATATCCTAAAGTAGATAAAGAACAGATTAAAAATTTGAAGCGCTGGTGCAGCGACGCGGGTGTGAAGATCTCATCCTTGCTTCCACTTTACTACTGGGCTGGTCCTGATGAGGACCGCCGCCAGGCTGCAGTTCGCAACTGGAAACGCGCCATCGAAGTGGCAGTGGAATTGGATGTTGATTTGATGAACAGCGAATTTAACGGTTCTAAATTCAATGAAGTTGTATGTGAAGAAAAATTCATTAAATCAATGGATGAGCTCATTCCGGTTTTTGAGAAAGAAGGCGTTAAACTGAACTTACAGGCGCATCCATTCGATTTTATCGAAACACATGAAGGAGCGATGGATATGATTCGTGCCCTTGACCGCTCATGGATCAACCTTGTATATTCAACCGCCCATACGTTTTTCTACGATGATGGAAAGGGTGATATTGCCCCAATGTTTGATTCTGCCGGTGATCGCCTACAACACGTATTGTTTGCCGATACATTCAATCATAAAGCATCCAACGGACTCCGTTATATCGTCAACCCTCCAGGTGTTGAAGCAACCGTTCACCAGCACTTGAACATCGGCGAGGCAGAAGTTGACTTTGATACGATCTTCAGAAAGCTGAATGAAATGAATTTTGATGGTATTGCTACAAATGCAGTATTTGCTTGGATTGACAAAGCAGACTGGTCAAGTAAGCTTATGCTCCAAAAAATGAGAGACGGATTAGGTTTAGCAGAAAGAATTGGAGGTTGACATAATGAAACTTTGTTTTAACCAAGCGACGACGCTTGAGAATTCCAACTTGGACAAAGATCTCAAGTACTGCGAAACACATGGTTACGACTATATCGAAATCCGTACAATGGATAAATTGCCTGAGTACTTAAAAGAACGCTCAATTGATGAACTAGCTGAATTTTTCAATACGAATCATATTAAGCCACTTGCTTTCAACGCTCTTGTATTTTTTAATAATCGTGATGAAGTCGGCTATAAAGCGATTATCGATGAGTTTAAAAAAATGATGGTTATGGCGGAGAAGCTAGGTGTGAAATACGTAGTGGCGGTTCCACTTGTAACAGAAGATAAAATTTTGAAAGAAGACATTAAAAAGAGCTGTGTCGAAGTGTTAACGGAGCTATCTGAGATCGCAAAACCGTACGGTGTGAAAATTGCGGTGGAATTTGTTGGCCATCCACAATGTACAGTAAATACATTCGGTCAGGCATACGATATTGTTGAAACTGTCAATCGTAACAATGTTGGATTAGTGCTCGACTGCTTTCATTTTCATGCAATGGGATCTAATTTGGAAGACCTGAAAAAAGCGGATGGATCGAAAATCTTTATTTTACACATTGATGATACAGAGGATTTTCCAATCGGTTTCCTGACAGACCAAGACCGGGTGTGGCCGGGGCATGGCACTATAGATTTAGACAGTATATTATCTACATTGAAAGAAATCGGTTATTCTGACGTTGTCTCTGTTGAATTGTTCCGTCCGGAATATTATGAACTAGATGCAGAAGAGGCCATTAAAACAGCAAAAGAAACAACAATCCAAGTGATTTCAAAATACTTTGCGCTTCAGACTGTGTGAGTGAATCATGATAATTTCGGGAAACAGAGGTGATAGAATCATGCCTTTAGTATCAATGAAAGAGATGCTTTTAAAAGCAAAAGCAGAAAATTACGCAGTGGGACAATATAATATTAATGGTTTGGAATTCGCCCAATCGTTTTTACAGGCAGCCGATGAAGAACGCGCGCCTATTATCCTAGCGGCTTCTGACCGGCTTGTCGATTATCTTGGCGGATTTAAGACGATTGCTGCTATGGTGAAAAGTCTTATAGAAGAAATGAACATTACTGTTCCAGTTGCCCTTCATCTTGATCATGGAGTGAATGTGGAACGGTGCAAGAAAGCGATAGATGCCGGATTTACATCCGTCATGATTGATGGTTCCCACCATCCAATTGATGAAAATATTGAAATGACCAAGCAGGTTGTCGACTATGCCCAGCAGAGAAACGTTTCTGTTGAAGCGGAAGTAGGAACCGTCGGAGGGACGGAAGATGGGCTCGTCGGTGGAATTAAGTATGCAGACCCCAATGAATGTATGCGGATTGTAAAAGAAGCGGAAATTGACGCACTTGCAGCTGCTTTGGGTTCCGTTCATGGTCCATATCAGGGAGAACCGAAACTAGGCTTCGAGGAGATGCAGCAAATTACCAACATGACGAACGTACCTCTCGTTTTACATGGAGGCTCAGGCATTCCGCTACACCAAATCAAAAAAGCGATAGAATATGGGCATGCTAAAATAAATGTCAATACAGAAAGCATACAAGTCTGGTCAAAAGCGATTCGGGAAGTTTTAGCAGCTGAGGGAAAAGTGTACGAGCCACGTTCTATTATAACACCTGCAAAAGCAGCTGTTATCGCTGGCGTAAAAAGTAAAATGTTTGAGTTTAACACAAGCGGAAAAGCGTAAGTTAAAAAGGTGTTCCCAATTACCGTTGCGGGCACCTTTTTGTATATGCCATGTTCAGAAATATCGATTAAAATGATTTTGCATAAAGTGGAAGTGATGATGCATTGAATACGTTACATACAGTCCCAAATAGGTTTTTATTTTTAGTACTTTCTTTTGTCTTTTGGTTTTCACATTTTATTTATGTTCCTATTTTATCGCCTTACCTTGAATCAATGGGAGGAGATTATACATTTATCGGCATTGTATTAGGTAGTTATGGACTAATGCAATTTCTCTTCAGGCTTCCATTTGGCATATTTTCTGATCTTGTAAAAGTAAGAAAGCCTTTTATCATCTTTGGAATGGTTGTCAGTACGTTGAGCTGCATGACATTTGCATTGACTGATAGTTTAGGGTGGATCCTATTATCCCGCTCGCTAGCGGGTGTTGCCGCAGCAACGTGGGTAGCGTTTACTATTTTATTTTCTAGTTATTTTGCTGAACGTGACCTTCACCGCGCTATGGGCAGTATCTCGTTTGCTGTAGTCACAGCACAGCTTCTTGGAATGATGGTCAGCGGATATATCGTTGATGAATGGGGGTGGCACGCGCCGTTTTGGATTGGCGGAACTATCGGTTTAGCTGGTATCGTCCTTTCACTTTTTATTTTCGAAACGAAAGAAAGGGTTCAAAGAGAGCCGGTTAAATTGAAGGAACTGGTATCTGTTATGCGTGAACCGGTGCTTTTAAAAGTTTCATTTCTATCGATTTTGGCGCATAGCATTATTTTTACGACAATGTTTGGTTTCACCCCGACGTATGCGTTAAAAATCGGACTGCAAACGAGTGATATAGGCATTATTATCTTTTCATTTATGATTCCTCATGCCATTGCCACCTTATTTAGCGGGAAAATATTTGTACCTCTATTCGGTCAATGGAAGTTACTGAAACTAGCATTCGGTCTTACAGCCATTTTTACATTCTGTACGCCATTTATTGATACAAAAGGGATGCTTTGTTTGTTTCAAGGATTGACTGGGTTCTCATTAGGCATTCTTTTTCCATTGTTTTTAGGAATGGCGGTGGAGTCGATTCCCCTTGAAAGAAGAGCGACAGCTATGGGGGCATATCAAGCAATCTATGCGTTCGGGATGTTTGCAGGTCCTTTTATTGCTGGAGTTTTGAATTCATATCTCGGGATTTCAGCAGGGTTTTATTTCTCGGGATTATTAGCTTTCGTCGCTGTGTTTTTTATAATTGTATGGAATCACAATGAAAGTACAGCAAATGAACAAAAATTGAAATTGAATGGATAAAGCAGAAGTGGAGCATTAACTGATGAAGATTGGTATAGTCACAGATATTTTGGGTTACATGCCATTTGAAGAGATTCTTGATACATGTGTGGATTTGGGGATTAAAGCGCTGGAGTTAGGGTTCGGCAATTGGTCGAAAGCTCCACATATCAATTTGGAGGCATGGTCGGCATGAATTTTGACCCGAGTCATTTATTTTAGATGGGCGGTGACCCCATTTCTGCTCTAAGAGAATTAGGAAGCGCGGTGAATCATGTTCACGTGAAAGATGTCCGGTTAGAAAGAGGAATATATGGTGTCGAGGGATTGATTGATGTTAAATCAATGGAGCGCTTCGGCGACCGGACATGGAATTACGTTGCGCTCAGAAATGGGCATGACATTGGCTAGTGGAAAGAGTTTTTTACTATCATTAAAATGATAGGTTATGAAGGACCGATTGTTCTCGAAATGGAAGATTTAACAATGAACCCATTAACAGGCGTGAAAAAATCTATGAATGTTTTGAAAGAAACGCTCCGAGTTAATTAGATATTTAAACATAATGTCTAAATTAATTTATAATAGACTTAATGAAAATGATAAATAGATAAAATAGGCAGGTGGAGATTAGAATATGAAAATGAGCGATGTGGCGAAATTGGCCAACGTATCTCCTGCAACCGTTTCAAGAGTGCTCAGACAGCCAGATTTAGTCAGCGAAGATACAAAACAAAAAGTGCTGCAGGTGATTGAAGAGATGAATTATAAACCTCACATGATTGCCAGTCAGTTTAGAACGAAAGAGACAAAGATTATTCTAGTTGTTGTTCCGGATATCACAAGGCCCTTTTTTTCCGAAGTGCTTCGAGGCATTGAGCATACAGCTGTTGAAAATGGCTATCAGGTTATTTTGGGAGATACGGAAAATGATATCGAACGGGAAAAAGAATACATTGATTTGCTGTACAAAAAGCAGGCGGACGGAGCACTGCTACTAACGGCAAGAATGAATAAAGAGAGCTTGGAAAACCTTTCAAATCAATTTCCGATTGTGCTGGCGTGTGAATACGTTGATGGGCTGGATATTCCGACTGTCTCGATTGACAACGTTAGTAGTGCTAGAAAAGTAACAGAACATTTAATTAAGCTAGGACATACACAAATTGCCCATATTACCGGACCCATGAACATCATCCTTAGCCGGGATCGTCTGGGAGGGTTTAAGCAGGCAATGATGAATCATCAATTAAAGGTCAACCCGGAATTTATCCAAGAAGGGGATTACGGCATCGACTCTGGTTATGACCAGATGGTGAAACTATTATCGCTGGAAAACCGGCCGGAAGCAGTGTTTGTCTTTAATGACGAGATGGCCCTGGGAGCCGTTAAAGCCATACAAGACCATGGATTAAGCGTTCCAGAAGATATTGCAGTCGTGGGTTTTGATAACTTGAAGATAGCCTCGATTTTTAGTCCTCATATTACGACCATTGATCAGCCTAAATATGAAATAGGAAAAAAAGCGACGAATTTATTGTTGACCTTAATGAAAGGCGGAACGGTTGAAAAGAAAAAATTTGTTCTGAAGGATGAGTTAATCATTCGGGAATCATGTGGTTCCAAAATGGAGAAAAGCATAAATGCCTAAAATGTTTTGACAGATAGCTTTTGCCATAAAATTAAGGGCTTCCTTTATGGGTAGCCTTTTTTGGTCCAAAATAAATTAAAGAGAAAAATTATAGAATTTATACTATTCACCAAAAACCTCGATAGAATATATTCAATCTGTGAATCTAGGTCGGTTTCAATTTTTTCTCCTAGATTTACTGTCTAAATGATGGCTTTTTTGTCTTCGTAAACCTTTGCCTACTTTTGTTATGAGAAAAAGGGGAACATTGATTCAACTATTCGTAAAATCTTGATTTTACGAATAGTTGGATATAAGAAAGATGTTTGGTATAATATTCTTATAATCATTAGGGAGCGTGCCTTATGAAAACAGAAATGTTTCAAGCAATTCAAGATTTCCTAATAAGCAAAATCAATCCGACTTTCATTATTGTTTTTGGTTCTTATGCTAAAAACTCTACACATAAAGAGAGTGACATTGATGTGGCATTCTATTGTGAGAATCAGTCACTTACTACATATGAAATATTCAGACTCGCTCAAGATTTAGCGGATAACTTAAAAATTGAAGTTGATTTGGTTAATCTTCGTACAGCGTCAACTGTTTTCAAAGCACAAATTTATACTACCGGTACGGTTATTTATTCAAAGGATGAAACAATACTTAAAAACAATCAAATGACTGCCCTTAGCATGTACGCAAAATTGAACGAGGAACGCGAAAATATTTTAAAAAAAATAGGTGAAAGCGGGTCTATTTATGAAAAATGATGTGATTTTAAACAAAATCAGTGTTATTGAACGCTGTATCAACCGCGTTAAGGATGTTTATGCGAACGACCCAGAAAACTTAAAAGACTATACGAAACAGGATTCTATTATCCTCAATATACAACGTGCATGTGAATCCTCTATCGACTTGGCCATGCATATAGTAGCTGAACAGCGTCTTGGATTGCCTCAGACCAGTAGGGATGCCTTTGATATGCTGCAGACTCACTCGATTATCGACGAAAACATAGCCAAACGCCTTAAAGCTATGGTTGGATTTCGAAACATTGCAGTACATGATTATCAAACCCTTAATTTAGACATCTTGGAAAAGATCGTCGATAACCACCTCGGTGATTTTACGGATTATACAAAACAAATTCTATCTTTTAATTAAGGGGGTTCGATGAGATACAAAATTCGAGACTATCATATTAATACCAATGACGAAGCAACAACGGTACGTGAAATTTTTGAATCTAGAGAAGCGGTTGAAGTAGCTATAGCGGATCTAATATCAAATACCCTGGTGGATATGGTTATGTCAAAGTGCCGGATTTTTAAAAATGATTTCACGTTCTTTTCACATCCATTTATACGTAAAAATTGTATTTTACGCAAAAATGATAAATTTTAACAAAGGAGCTACCGTATGGCCAATACCAGACAACATCAAGTTCATGAACAAAAATTGGAACAGCTGGTTAAGTCCATGCCTTTCTACATCGCTGAATATGTCGATAATAAACTGGATACTCGATCCCCTTCCACTCTCTTGAATTATGTTCTTGACTATAAATTATTTTTAGAGTGGTTGATGGCAGAAGGTATTGCTGAACAGAAACTTATTAAAGATATCCCTCTTTCAGTGTTGGAAAAATTGAAATTAGTAGAAGCTCAGTCTTTTATAAAGTTTTTGGAACGGCGAAATATTCCCATCAATAAGGAAGAAACGAAAAAGGCTGAAAGGGTATCCGTAAATCGGAAAATTTCAGCATTACGATCCCTTTTCAAGTATTTAACGACTCAAACAGAAAATGATGAAGGTGAACCTTACTTCTATCGAAATGTCATGCTCAAGATTGAAGTGAACAAAGTGAAAGAAACATTGGGGGCGCGCGCTTCCAGGATATCGACTAAGATTTTTCACAACAATGATGATGCTCGATTCCTTGATTTTGTTAAGCATGACTATGAAAAGGAACTACCTGAAAAGTCTAGGAAACTCATCTATTTTAAAAGAGACAAGGAACGAGATTTTGCGATTTTATCCCTCTTCCTAGGAAGCGGGATTCGGGTAAACGAATTATCTAACTTAAGGTTACGAGACTTGGATTTTGAGGAAAAACAAATACATGTTTTACGTAAGGGAGGAAAAAAGGATGTCGTAGCTGTCTCTCCTCCATCCATGCAGGACATTAAAGATTACCTGGCTGTACGACAAGAGCGCTATAAGGGGTCAAACGATGATACGGCATATGTATTCTTGACTAAGGTGAATGATGGAGCAACCCCTATTTCCAACCGTGCCATCGAGGCTCTTGTAAAGAAATACACGAAGGCCTTTAAGTCCAATAAATCCATGTCTCCACACAAACTAAGACATACTTACGGCACAAACTTAATGGAGCAATCAGGGGATATCCATTTGCTGATGACTCAGCTTGGTCATACTTCAACCACTACAGCAGCTCTTTATACAAACCCTGAACAGAAAAAGGCCAAAAAGGCTGCAGAACAGTTGGGAGAGCGCAGAACTAATTATAGTGACAAGGATTAAATGATGGAAAAAAGAGAAGATTTTCTAGTTTTCTCTTTTTTAGTATGGAGTGCAAACTTTGAGAGAGGTGTACTCAACCTTAATGTCTAATACTAGTTTCCATCTCACTGAATGACTAACCGTCTACTATCTCAGTACGGTCCTTTGTTAATTTCTTGAAGCCCAATTATTCAAATAACTTCTCATTGTTAAACCTCCGATAGTAGTCTTGGTGCTAGTGAGGAGTTCTCTCTGTGAATGTTTGTAAATCGATTCCACTTTTGTCCGTGTCAATTTTCTTTTTGAGACATTATATATTACGAGACTACTTGTCCAAATTTGAAAATGAGAGAGGGATTTAATATGAGTAATAATGATATTCTATCAACCGGTGTATTACGAAGACACTCTGATACTTTATTTCTTACTGTTGAAGCTATGAATGTTGATCCAGATGACTTTCGTACAGTAACCGTTCAAATGTTTGACTGGTCATCTGGTTCACCTGTTGTTTTACCAATGCAAGATCCTGCTTCACAAACACTAGCCCCTAATCAATATGTAACTTTTAGATCATTAGCTCTTCCCGTTACGACTTTTGCATATGAAGTAAGAATAATCCACCCTGATGATAAAGATGTTGTTACAAATGTTTTTGGACTTAATGATCTTGTGTTTAATCCGCAAGAAGGAAATAATGTTTTACAACATGACTTAGCGAAATTGAAATTGAAATAAAACATTCTCGCGAAAAGTATATATTTGTAGAACGAAGTGCTTAGAAAAAACTAAGTAATGAAGGATCAGTAAACCCTAGATTTATAGGTATGATCCTTTTTTGATATTTATTTTGTATTTACCGATTCACCTGATTTGAATTCCATTTAAATTAATCACGTACCAAGCTGATTGGCTGATATTTTAAGTGAATTCGGACGGGCATAAATGATAACTACCAAATAATGAATATTTTTTCAAATGATGTAGAACCAAGGCTTTACCTGTGTGGATAAGAGAAAATGGTTCCATCGGCAGACACTTCCTCAGCAGCAAATAAATGAGGAATCAAGCTGTTGCTTAGTAATAAATAAACGATTGGGAGTACAACGAAAGCTTTTATCTGACGTTCCTTTAGTTCCATATCCAACTCATAAATAAATTGTGCGACACTGAACAAGGATGGATCTTAATTTTCCAAAACATGAGTATTAAAGAAGGTGAAACTAGAAATCCTGTACGGAGTCCAAGGATCCTAGAATATAAAATCTATTAGGTACCGGTGTCAATAACTGATTTTGACTTTGGAACATTACGAAATCACAATCAAAAGATAAAAATAGAATCCAGGCTAGGTCATTTAATTTGGACCTCCGGGGATTTACTGTTCTAAATATAGAAGGAACATGTGAAAAAATGGGTAACTTCTCTTCCGATTAGTTTTTTATTTATATTTTCATACTTCATTTTGTTTATGTGTGTGGGGGGGATATTTTCAAATTAAATTTAATGCTGCTGAAACACCAGTAGCTTCCTGAATTTCTTTAGTATCATTCTAAGAGAATGATACAAAACAATTGCTTAATTAAACTTTGACAACACCATAATGTCAGGAGAACCATTTTAGGACCGGACAGTAGGCTCTGAAAAAGGCATCTCTTTAAAGTCCACGATTAGCAAAAATCAAAATTACCCAATTCCTATTTTGGGATTTTTGTTGGCATGTGCCCTCGCATACTCGTCCTCATATGAATACATTACCAAGAAACAAAAAAGTAAAGGAGTCCATCGTCAGGACACTATTTTAAATTTTATAGGATGGGCCATAAACAAGGATATCTTCATACTAGAGGTTTGGTTACTCATTGGAGCTAAAATGAATTGTTAATCATTTTTTGGAGTGATTCAATGATTCTTCTTTTATCCCTCTCGATAATTCTGGATTTAAACACTGATTTATATCGTTACTTTTTCATAAACCTATTTTAGTCTCCTCATTTCGTGTCTAGTTTTATGGATTATAGAAAGGAGTAATAATATTGTTTTTTTGTAAAAAAGATTGTTTGTGTAAATTAATGAAAAATTATGAAGGACAAAACGTTACTATACGAACAAAGTCAGGCGACATTATTGAGGGGGAGCTAAGCACGGTGAAGTGTTGCGCCGTCCAAATTTTGGAGCAAGAATTGATTTCGCCATTTCTGGAAAGACAATTAACCACAGTACGTTGTGAAGATATAGAATCCTTTTCAGTAACCCTACCCTGATAATAGGTGTTGTTCTTTGGGAAAAAATATATTCCTAAAAAAGGTTTTTTATTTTCCCCTTTTCAAGATAGAGGAGTATTTTATTCTATGAAAATCTTATTGATTTCATCAGGCTATAGGGGTATATACCCTTATTTTGAACAAGCAATAGAAGAGGCATTTATGTTTTTTGATCATACAATTACTAAAATAAACCCAGTGTATACTCAAGAAACAATTGAAAAAATTAAAGATTTTACTCCAGATTTAATCATAACACTTGTTGGCTATAAGGTAGATAAACAATTAATAGATTACTTTAAAAAAAGTGGTTCGATTTTAAGTATTTGGTTAACAGAAGATCCCTTTTATATTGATAGCTCAATTGAAGTAGTTAAGGATTATGATTATATATTTACAGTAGATTTAGGGGCTTTTGAGTTTTATAAGAAGAAGTTTCCTGAAAGAAACTTTTTCCACCTTCCTTTAGGAACAGATCCTATCTTGTATCAACCTTCTAGTACTCCTATCAAGTTTTTATATGATTTATGTCTCGTTGGCTATCCATACCCGGAGAGAATTAAATTAGTTAATCATATTCTAAATCATACACAATATAGTTTGATTCTTGGTGGGCCTCGGTGGAGAAAATATATAGCAAACAGTAATAACGTTGAAAGATTGACGATTGTAAATAAATGGGTTGTTCCTGAAGTTGTAAGAAACATATTTATTAGTTCAAAAATTATATTAAATCCTCATCGTACTTACAACTTTGATAAAAATATAAATACACTTGGTATTGAAAGTAAAAGTATAAATAATAGAACCTTTGATATTGCAGCCTGTGGCGGATTTCAACTAATTCCTAAAAAACCTGATTTAGGTATGCATTTTAACGTTTCTAATGAAATTGTTTTCTATACAAATAATGATAATTGTATTGAATTGATTAATCATTTTATGAATAACGAGAAAGCAAGAAATCAATATAGTAAAAATGCAAAAGAAAGGGTTTTGAATAGCCATACCTTTTTTCATAGAATTCAATATATCCTAGAGAAAATATTATGATACTTTTAATAATCCAAAATGGGGGGGATGGTATGCATTATTTGAAAAATAAAACAATCTTAGTAACTGGTGGTACGGGTTCGTTTGGGAAAAAATTTGTCAGTAAGGTTTTGGAGATGGATGTTAAGAAAGTCATTATATTCAGTCGGGATGAATTAAAGCAATATGAAATGGCTCAGGAATATACGGATCCTAGAATTCGCTTTTTTATAGGGGATGTACGAGATAAAGAGAGATTATTTCGTGCATTTGATGGTGTCGATGTTGTCATTCATGCTGCTGCCTTAAAACATGTAGGTATCTGTGAATATAATCCGTTTGAAGCAATTAAGACAAATATCCATGGTGCCCAAAATATTATTGAGGCTGCTATTGACAGAGGGGTAGAAAAAGTCATAGCTTTAAGCACTGATAAAGCTGCAAGTCCGGTTAACCTATATGGAGCAACAAAATTGGCATCAGATAAATTATTTGTTGCAGCAAATTCGTATGCTGGAAACAAGAAGACTCGTTTTAGTGTTGTTCGTTATGGTAATGTCGTTGGCAGTCGTGGTAGTGTCGTTCCATTTTTTAAAAAAATTAGGGTTACTGGTAAAATACCGATTACAGACGAGCGTATGACACGCTTCTGGATTACATTAACTCAAGGTGTACAGTTTGTTATTGATAACCTCAATAGAATGAAGGGCGGAGAAATTTTCGTTCCGAAAATTCCAAGTATGAAAGTAACGGATCTAGCAATAGCGATTGCTCCGGAATGTGAAGTTGAGTTTAAGGGTATACGCCCAGGTGAAAAATTACATGAAGCGATGATTACGGAAGATGATGCTCGTCGGACATTAGACTACGGCACATACTATGTAATTCAACCGGAATTTCCGTGGTGGAATGCTAAATCTTACAAAGGTGGGAAACCATTACCTGATGGCTTTAGCTATGTAAGTAATACGAATGACCAATGGCTATCTGTCGAAGAGTTAAGAAACCTAGTAAGAGATTAAAAGTTCTTAGTTATAAAAAGCGGAAGGGGGAGGCTAAATTGCAAATTAGGCCAAAAAGAGATACTTATCTTCCTTACGGTCGACAATGGATCGATGATGAAGATATAGATTCAGTTGTTAATGTTTTAAAAGGAGATTATCTTACCACTGGTCCTTTCGTTTCAAACTTTGAACGGGAAATAGCAAATTATGTAGGAGCAAAGTATGCTGTAACGTTCTCCAATGGAACGGCAGCATTACATGGCGCATGCTTTGCAGCCGGTATAGGTGAAGGGGACGAAGTAATTACAACCCCCATAACGTTTGCAGCTAGTGCAAACTGTGTTTTATTTCAAGGTGGACAGCCAATCTTTGCTGATATTGATGAAAAAACATACAATATCGATCCAAAAGAAATAGAGCAGAAGATTACCAAAAAAACAAAAGCGATTATCCCTGTCCATTTTACGGGACAGCCAGCTCCATTAGACGAAATAAATGAGATTGCAAGAAAATATAACTTAATTATGATTGAAGACGCAGCACACGCGCTAGGTGCAACGTATAAACAGAAAAGGATAGGCTCTAATAGCGATATGACCATGTTTAGCTTTCATCCCGTTAAACATATTACGTCCGGTGAAGGTGGCATCATTACAACCAATAATAAAGAGTATTATGACAAGCTATTACAATTCCGTTCGCATGGAATCACTCGTGATTCTAGCAAAATGTTAGAAAATCATGGCCCTTGGTTTTATGAGATGCATTTTTTAGGTTATAACTATCGAATGACAGATATTCAAGCAGCCCTTGCATCAAGTCAGTTAAAGAAATTAGATAAATTTTTGGATTTACGAAAGAAATATGTCTCGATGTATAATGAGGCGTTTAAAAAAATTAGTTCAACAACTATTCCATATCAAACCGAGGATAGTAGTTCAAGCTGGCATTTGTATGTGATTCGGCTTCATTTGGAGCAATTAACAGGAAATAGAAAGGATATATTTAACGCCTTAGTTCAAGAAAATATCGGGGTGAATGTGCATTATATTCCGGTTTATTTTTTACCTTATTATCAAGGGCTAGGTTATCAACAAGGACTTTGTCCAAATGCTGAAAAGCTGTACGAAGAGGTCCTTACATTACCCCTTTTTCCAGCAATGACAGAAAATGATGTA
>NZ_CP133766.1:0-41755 GCF_031345095.1 Peribacillus sp. R9-11
TTTGTTGAAATATAGAAAATAAACTTCATTAATGGTTTGTTTAAACGACTTCACCGGAAGGGGGCGCATCCAGGCTTCAGATAAGGAGGAATGTTCGTTTATCTAATAGCAGCAGAAGCCATGCGCCGTTTGGAGGATGCAATACAGTAATTTTCAAGTGTATATTATTGTGTTTTTTCATTCTATCAATTAGTGTTTAACATTATTAGCGATTTTAATATGTTAAACACACAGTATAAATAGAAAACGTGTATATATGTATTAACATTTGATAAAAACAAGCCAGATTTACTATCAGTGTTTAGTTTACATAATATGGATTATTTACATTATTAAAGTAGAACGAAAGAGTACAGTTTTGAGTCAGATCCGTCATTAGACGGCTTTTAAATATCTAATTGCTTCGGCCTTAAACGGCCCGATAACCAACGGACTGTATGACTAGCGCCAACATTCCGTTGGTTCCTGTTCCATTTACGGCAAGCCGCCAGTTTTTTGTTCCTTCACATTAGTTTGTATGCGTTTTGTACACATATAAAAAAATAACCTTAATATCATTACAAAAAATTATTCATATTACATATTACTTATTATGTAATACTTATACTTAACAAGTTGACTCACTCGTATTCCATTTGTATAATCGTGGTAAATCTATTTTAATAAGGTGGTGTATCATTGTGGCGAAAGTTATTTCTGTTGGTATACAGAAAGGGGGTTGCGGAAAATCCACTACAGCAAGTATCTTAGTCTATCAACTTAGTCAGAAGCACAAAGTATTAGCTGTTGATATGGATGGACAAGGCAATCTAACGCAATTACTGACAGGCTCAGAAGACATCTTTGAGTTCGGTGGCACAACGGTTTATGATGCAATTCTTGCAGAAGATGCTACAGAGTACGTCTTGCAAATCAACCCCAATCTTCACATCCTTAGTGGCGATGAAAATGTAAATACACTCGCCCCTTACTTCCACGTTGAATTAAAAAATCAAGGGAAAGAATATCATTACGCGCTTAAGAATGCACTCGACAAAATTGCCGACAACTACGACTACATAATCATAGATAATCCCCCTGCATTGGGTGAATTATCTATCATTTCATTGACAGCAAGTGATTACGTTTTAATCATGTTTGAAACAAGTAAATTTTGCTATAGTTCATTAAGAAGTTACCTTAAGACAATTGAAGTTGTTAAAGATAGAGTTAATGGTGACTTAAAGATAGCAGGAATAGTGCGTAATTTAATCGATGGAAGAAGAAGCGATAACAAGTATTATTCGAATCTAGTCAAAAAAGAATATGGTGAATTGTGCTTAGATACAGTTATTAAACGCTCGGCTATCGTTGGTAAATTGCCAGCATTAGGATTTAAAGATAATAACGATATTAAGAAGATTATGAAAGAGTATCAACCACTAATTAAGGAGTTGATGAGTAATGTCATTTGAGGAAAGTTTAAAGAAGAAACAGAAGAAAGATGCAAGAGATGTTCTGATACCAGTAAGTAAAGCTGAACCAAGTCTTGTAACAAACAATGATAATACTAAACATAAAACAAGAGATGTAACACTTAAAAGTAATACAACTACTGAACAAGAAACCGAAACACTAATAAATAATAAGACAGTATTAGATGTAAAAGAAAACCTGTTAAGCAAGTATGAAGAAAAATCAAAGAAGCTGACAGTTGAAGAAACACATACAAGGTCTACATTCCTTTTCAGAAATGACTTATCGAAACGTCTAGATGAACTTGCTAAAGGGAAACGTGGATTCAAAACTATGTTTCTAAATGAAGCTATCGAATCTTTATTAGATGAATTAGAGAAGAAATAAAAATAATAAGGAGTGGTCTTAAGCAAGTATCAGGCATTATAAGTAGTTCTAAATAACACATTGAGAAGGTGCATACTGTACCTTTTTTTTCTTCATGTCTTTCTAAAACTTCTTAAAAATGTGTGTATAAAGTTATCCAATTTTTCAATCTTACATGTAGTCCAAGTTGTTAATAAATTTTACGGAAAGTTGATCTATTGAGAACTAAATAACAACATTACATAAGTGTGCTTATAGTAAGCACACTTATAACTTGTTTATCTGTTTCTTCATGATTACAACAAAATATTAAGTAATATGTAAACTCTAAGGTCACATCCTGTGACTTTAGAAGATTCATAGTATTACGTGTTACTTTTTCTTTTTCCGTTTTCATCGTTATATCTCCAATGACTATTATGGGAAGCTGATATGAATAAGATGCAAGAGGTGTTCTGATACCAGTAAGTAAAACTTAACCAAGTCTTAGTCTTGTAACAAACAATGATAATATTAAACATCAAAAGATGTAACATTTAAAAGTAATACAATTACTGAACAAGTAACTGAAATATTAATAAATAATAAGACAGTATTAGATGTATAAGAAAACCTGTTAAGAAAGTATAAGAAAAATCAAAGAAGCTGACAGTTGAAGAAACACATCTAAAATCAACGTCAAGCATTTCCTTGACATCAGCATTTAAATGGCATAATATTACCTTATAACCAATTCTCATCTTGTCTAATCTCGTAGAATAATGTTAGAATTATAGCAATTAAACAAAAAAACTACATAGAAATTGAAAACGCCCTAACCTTTTCAAACTTGGCGGAATGGAAGGTTAGAGCGCTCTGGAATTCGTATATTAAATCTATGAACTAATAATACCATAGGTATATATTTGGTGTAAATAGATTTGATATGTGAAATCCTGCCTTTTTTCTATACTGGGAGGATTTTTTTAATGCAAAAAATGCCAATAGCAACAACTAAAAGAAGGACAGTCAATGAACATCTACGCATAAAACACATTCAGATTCCAAAATTCTTGTACTACGTTTCCCCATACAAAGAGATGAGCAACAACGCCAAACAACTCTATGGTCTATTATTAGACAGAAATAATCTATCTATCAAAAATAACTGGTACGACAGCGAAGGCTGTATTTTTCAATACTATAGTGTTAAAACCATTATGGACATGCTTAATGTCTCTAATAAGACTGCAATCAAGCTTAAAAAGGAATTAGTCGAGATTGGTCTGATCGAAGAGGTAAGAAATGGCTGTAATCGCTCGAATAACATCTACATCCTAGACATCATGAATGAATCAGAATTTATGAATTATGTTTACGAAGTCGAATCCGAACAAGAGCAGGTTATTGTCTCGGAAGCCTCTTCGGAGAGCTCGAAAAGCTCCGGAAGGCTAGAGCCACAAGGAAGTGTAAAAAATACACTTTCGGAAGTGAAAAAATTACACACGAGTAATACTGAATTAACTAACACTGAACTAAATAATATATACAATAATATAGATTACATTGATGATGATAAGCGAACATCCCCTTCGGGAGATAGTTCAGCAATACATAACGAAGAAACTATTAATTTAACTATTAATTTGCTAAGAGAAGCTACTAAGAATGAATTATCAGACAGAAGCTTTAAGTCTGTAATTCGTAAAGTCGTAGACAAATATAATCAAGGCAAGGTACATAGTTTCAGAGATTATCTAGCAACGTCCCTAGCAAGGCATATTGAAGCGCTAGAGTTTCGTAAAGTTAAAGAAGGCGCTAAGTCAGCTTTGCAAGAATCTAAGCGCATGAGTCAAGCTGAGAGGTCTGAGGCAATACTTGAGCAAGCTGAATCAAAACAAATCAAGGATATTCCTTTCTATAACTGGTTGGAATGGAAATAAGCCTCAGGAGATATAACGATGAAAACGGAAAATGAAAAACTTATACATTATCTAGTTTAACTTTGCCAAAGCTACAAATTTTAGAACTAAATCAAGGCATATAACTTACCTCATCGGAAAAGGACATGATTGCGAAGCTGAGAGGCTTAAAGTTAGGGTATGGTGTTATTAACGTCCTATTTGAATACGTTATGATAAAAACTAACATGATATTGTCTTCTCCTTACGTTATGAATAGGTAGCCACTAGTCTAGAATGAATATGATTAAAACAGTTGAAGATGTAATGACATTCGCTTAGTCCAAACAAAGAAATATTAAGAATGGAATAGAGAACATCGTCTAAAGCAAGTTAAAACGATAACGCCAGTTGAAAGAACAAAATCCAAAGCCATTGAGGATGCTATTTTTCAAGGCATAAACGACAAATAACTTGGTGTATTTGTAAGGGAATTGTTCTCATAGCCCCAAAAGCCACTCTAAGTGATTCTAGGTTAACAAGGTATGTAGTCACCGAGTTGATTAAAAATCTGTGCGGGATAAATATGGAAGGTTGAATGGTATTCTGAACCACTACAACTAAATATTGTTATAAAAACATAAGTATGAAAGTATTACGTTGTTTGTAATATGTAATAGTAATATGGTTACATAGTTAGTAATTTTCCGAAAATGTCAAGGGTCCGGTTGACGAGTGGTTGTATTACCCATATAGATCGTGTGTGTAGATAGATGAAAATATGAAAATACTATCCAATAAAGTTGAAAATAACAACCATGAAAATCAGTGACACTCTTAATAAAATAGTAGAAAGCACATTAACACCAAATCTAACTCAAAAGCAGAAGGATTTGCTTAAATACGATCTTGAGGAATCAGTTACAAATTTGGGACTAGAAACTCAATTTAGTGGTTTTAAAATCTGTGAAGAAAAAGGTTATAATGAAGGATATAAGTAGGATAGCAACTGTATTTCGTGACCTTATCAGAGGCAGTGAAGTAGATGATATACAAAGCGAACAAGGAGGAAATTTTAAGTTGGGAATAAACTTAAATGACAGTACTATCATGGACATGGTAACAGCTTCTGAGCGCTACAACATACCAGTAGATACAATTAGATGGTGGCTCAAGAATAAGGATGCTGATTTGCCTACAGGAAGCTTTAGACGATTCGGTAGCAAGTGGATTGTTACAGAAGATTGTATGAACTATATCAAGACAAACAAATCATATAGTAAGAATTAGAGGATACTCCTGTATTTGATCTGATCTAACTGATACATGAAGAAAAGCTACTAAAAAGGATGGGATTAGAAGTCAAGTTAACGATTGATACATACTCTTATCGTTTTGACGTTCTTAGGATGACTCCTGTATGGTATCACGGTCGGAAATCAACTAGGATTTATCGTATCTCTTACTGCTGAACTTGTTGGATGTACCTTAATACTATGGAATTATGCAACGAATAAACGTCCCAAACAAGATGATTTTTCTGATAATTAGGGTACATATCTACAACAGTGAGGATGCTGAAAAGTATCCTTTTTCTTATTAGAGATTCCACTCAATCACCCTGCTTTGGGAGTATTAGTATGTATTTTACTAACTCACCTGTCTAATCGGAGATTGATTAAAAATTGTAGTTTATGTACATTTAAAACTCCTTTCTGAAAAGGAATGTTAATTTTGTATGTGCTTCTTCAACTGTCAGCTTCTTTGATTTTTCTTTATACTTGCTAAACAGGTTTTCTTTAGGATACGGTAGTTTAATCGGCAAACCAAACGGAACGATAGTGGAGTGCGGTAGTAATGGAAGACCACTACATAATATTACTATATGGGGTTCTAAAATTAAAACGCGTTTTTATAGTATATGAGATAAAGTTAAAATTAAAGTGAAGTGCATTAAGAGCCTGGAACGGAAACTGCTTCAGGCATTCTTTTTCTTTTTGGGAAAAGTCGGGATTCCTTTTTTTTCTGAATGAGCGAGAATTTTTTTTAATAATTCTTTGCCTTCTTCTTTAGTCATGTTCACTTTTTGTTTAGCCATGATCCATACTCCTTTTTATGTAATTTGATTGTACAAGCATGGCCGAAATTCAGAATTATTAAACATCTCCCTTTCTTCTGGAATAGTTCATATTTCAGGTTCATATGGATAGTGTACATAGGGTATTTTCACTTTTGGGAGGGGAAAGGGCTTATGAAAGAGGGAAGCCAGACAACAAAAAGAAAAGTTCGGTCAGATAAAAAAAGGGATATCAAACCAACAATCTCACAATCTTTACATGAATGTGTTCATAATCTATCCTATATTTTGAATCAGCCTGTGAAGGATATAGGGGAAAAAATAATAATGGCAGCTTTCAATTCCAGGGAATGCATTGAGGGCTTGTCCATGTACTTCAAAAGAGACTACAGGCACGATAATACGATTTTTAGAGGTGATCTTGAAGCAGAGGTAATCCAGAAGAGGAATATCATTCAGAAGGAAAGGCTTCATTTAAGATTCAAAGCTTGCGAACATGAAAGAATTTCAGCCTTGGCTTATTCAATGGATTGTAGCGTCAGTTTAGCCACAACTATGCTGCTGATTGCTGGTATTAGAAATCATGACGTCTTTATTCAAATGGTGGATTCAGAGGTAATTCGTTTACTTGATCCTGGAAGGCAAAAAAGTTTAAAGATGATTCAGAAATATATTTCTAAACTGAATGATCAGCACATTTCACTTTTTTCTGTAATTTCATATGTAGCTCATGAAGTAGTGGACACTACGAAAACCATGCACGAAAAAGTTAATGATTGGATAGATGCAAATATAAAAAATATTGAATGAAAAATTGATATCAATATCAATTTGAATCTTACAAGCTAGCAAACCCTTGCTACATCAAGGTTGTATAAATTTCTGAATAAACGATAAAAAAAGATTAAGAGCCAAACCCCTTATACACATGGGTTTGGCTTTTTTAGCTACTTCCTTAAATTAGCATTATATTAAATAAGAGTTTTATATAAAATATGAATTTAGTAAGAAAGCGAAAAGACTACCTCTTTCTCAACAAGGTAGTCTTTTCATAGAGACTATATAAAGTCGAACTGTTCTTTTTGATTTGGTAATTATCCTATTACCCAAGCATTTCCGGTTGCCGGAGGATCTTGATGAATATCCTCGTCTTCGACTTCAATAAGATCGTCATGACGGAAGAACATGGTTGGTTCATGCATTAGATCACTTGTTCTTTTACCGACGAACGATAATTCAAGTTTCTCTGCATCTTCATCCAAGTCTCCTTTAGCAAAAAAACGAAGGATAGCATCTGGTTGAACAATAAGAAAATTTATTCTAAAACAGCTATTGTTAGGGATGTTAATAGGACCAGAAGGAAAAGTAGTTTCAGTTGTGGAGTTAGGAGGACAAACATCACCAAATAATTCTATTGTGAAATTTTTGGTAGTTGGATTTTTAATTGAAACAGCAACTACGTTTGGGGGTCCACCAGCAGGATCACCTGTTATTCGACCGGGAACCCTCATTGGTCCTGTTGTAAGAATATCTGCCAAATTAAAACACCTCCTTAATGTTAACATTCTATAGTAAATGCAATGTAAAGGTAATTTGTATAAGACAAACTGTCTAATCTATTAGACTATTTTTCGTCATTTCAAATGATTGCATAAAAACAGCAGGTGAAATCATCCATTGTGATCCTTACCATGCACGAAAAAGTGAATGGTTGGATAGATACAAATATCAAAAATATCGAGTGAAATTGATAACGATATTAATATTAATTTTTGGCTGAATTGATTGCTTCAGTCTTTTTTTTATGCGAAAAAATATTCAATGTGTAACCTCCTTGAAAACTGAATGTTCCATTATGGTTACTTACAGTTTTATAAAGATAGAAAATTTTTTCATACGGTCCAGAATCAAAAAAGTAAAAGGCTGCTGAATTTTAGAAAGTTGTTTTTTCGTATGGATCAGGAAGTTAAATAGAAAATTAGGACAAGCAAAATGAAAGGTCAGTCGATTAGGAAATTTTACCTGTTTTGGAAAACCTCCTTGAAAAGAAGAAGAATAAGAAGTAAGATAAAAGTACAAACAAAAACCGTAAATGAAATAATAACCAAAAGAGAAATAAAAAGTAAATTGCGTTACGGTTTTATTTACGGTTTTAAAAACTCAAAACCCTTATATGGTGGGGGTCACTGGCCCAAATGTATCTCGTGGGCAAATAGAAGACCTCATACCCCCAACGTACTACGTACTTTTGGTGTTATGAGGTCTTCTATTACTTCGATAAATGTGGGCCAGGGACAAGATAAGTGTTTGGGGTGGGAGAGGTTAAGAAAGAGATAAGGGAGAGGTAAGGATAAGAGATAAGAGATAAGGGATAAGAGATAAGTTCAAGAGATAAGAGATAAGGTCAAAGGATAAGTTCAAGATCAAGTTCAAGGGATGAGGTCAAGTTCAAGAGATTGGGTTTGGTTGAATTTTAGGGAGGTGATGGGATTCCAGGAGTGAGTAGGAAGAATGTATATTTTGGATTTTTGTTGAATAAATATTCGGCTTCTGGGAGGGGTGAAGTTAATTAATTTTAGAGTGTTTATACCAATGTTAGGATTGATTGGATTTGCGTATTCAGTTGTATTCTATATTGCGGTTCTGTTTATAAAGTTGTTGGTGTTTCTAATTGCAAAGTTATTTACGCTTTTTGTGTATATAGTTGCATGGGTATTTGGTAGAATTTTTAGAAAGCAGGTGAACATTAATTAAGAAGAAAGAGGTCGATTGATTAAATGGTGATTAAGTATAGCGCACTTAAAGAAAAAGATATTAATTATCTAAAATTCATTTTGAAATCCGGGACAGTGACAGCACAGCAGATTTTTTTAAAGTTCCAGGAGAATAATATCTACGCTGTTTACCGCAGATTAAGGAAATTGAAGGAGCGCGGCTTTGTCAGGCATGAAATGTTAGCTCATAAAGTTGGGGTATATATCGGAACCACAGAAGCCAGGGATCTTGTTGAAGTTGATGTAACAGTACCAGCAAAACTATCGTTATACACCATTAAACATGAGCTATTATTAACGGATTTGGCTTTGTATTATGAGTTTTTCACCAAAAAAAAGGGTTTGGAATTTGCTTATAAATCTGAAAGAGAAATCAGATATGAAGCAATTGGGGAAGGCGATAATGCTTCAAAGTTGAAAAAGTATAACGAAAATAGGGAGAGGATACCTGATTCTATCTTCTATATAAGGGGAAATGGTACCACTCAAAAAATCTGGATAGAGCTTGAAATAAATAAGAAGGAACAAAAACGATATGACGAAAAGTTCAAGGAAGTTTTTGAACCTGCTTTATCCAGCGGTGATTATGCAGCGGTTTGGTACTTTGCAAACTCCACAAAAATTAAAAATGGAGTGGTAACGGCTAAAAACAAGCTTCTCAATGGCGATAAAATCAAGGTTTACGATATTCCCGAAGTCATTTTAAAAGACAAATGGGAAGAGGTGTTGCCAAATGGAGCAACAAATGGAAAAACCACAGGGGAAGGGGACAGCGGACCAGGAAATTGAACAATTAGTTTTATGGGGTGTAGGAATTATTGCAGGAGCCTTCTTCATTATTCCTATGATCCTAGCCATGATAGGAGTTGCAGTCCTGAAAGCCTTAAAAAAAGAATCCATTTCCCACTATATAGGTATAGCGGGCGCACTGATTCTAATTTTTCAAGCTTTAACAGGAAAAATATTAAGTTATTTAGCCATTTTTAAAGAAATGAATGTACCGTATGTTGTCCCAGCCATTGAAAAGTTGTCGCACAAGCCACTAGAAATGAATTTTTCATCTTATCTTAGTGTATTGGCTCTTTCAATGGTTTTTATTATGGCCTTTTCCGTACTTGGTAAGTATTTCTGGAAGCATTCTGTTAAATCAAAGCAAACAGAAATTAAAAAACAGAAAGAGGAAAGCAAGTATGTTTCCTTCAGAAAAAACCGCCTGAAGTTCCTTGATAAACAGCAAAAGAAATACAGGGAGAGCGATTCCAAAGATACTTTTATAGGATATTCGGAATTTAAAGAGCGGGTGGAGCTTTCAGGAAATGAATTTAACTACCATATGTTAGCTGTAGGGGGCACAGGGACAGGGAAAACCACTTTGTTAGCTTCAGTTATGGAAGGAGCTTTAAAAAACGATAAGCCAATCATATTTGTCGATGGAAAAGGCGAATATGCAGCCATGCAGGAGTTTAAAAAGTTTTGTGAAGCATACGGCAAAAAGGTTTATATGTTCTCTGAAGTCGATTCATACACCTACAATCCTATAAAACATGGTACTCCGACAGAAATACGCGACAAAATAATGAATCTTTTTGAATGGAGCGAACCATATTATAAAAATTTCAGTTCTCGCTACCTTCAATTAGTTGTGAAGCTGCTAGATGAAACAGGAACCAAGAGAGAGCTTCAAAACGTTTATAAGCTTACAGGCCTTGAAGTTTTCAAGTTTTTTCAATCTTTTGAAAAAACAAAGGAAATTGAGGTAGAAGTGGAGGTCGAAAGAGTAGAAGAAATTCCAGAGGATCAGCCAGAAGAAAATACAGATTCTAGCCAGGAAGAAGACCAATTAGCTTCCCTGGGACTGATTCCAGAGCCAGAACAGGAAGCAAAACAGGCGGAAATCACCCAGGAAGACGAATTCGCAAGCCTTTTCGGTTCTATACCGCCAGAAACAGAAGAAACGCCAGAAGAAACCCCGAAAAAAAGGGAAAAGGCAGCGGTAAAAACCAAAAAGAAAAAATCCGAAAAGAAAAAAACTAGAAAAGTGAAGGTTATGGAGATTCAAAAGAAGACAGTCAAATATTTAGACGATAACCTTCAGGAACTAAAAGATATTTTTGTCTCAATCCTTGCGGATGAAGAAGCGGAACGATGCCTGACAGGGTTAAAAAACCAGCTTGGAGAGCTACTTGAAAGTGATTTAGGCCATTTATTTGTAAGTTCTAATAAGGAAATTGATTTAAGACAGATAACGGATGAGGGAAATGTAGTGATTTTTAGCATATCCGGCAGCCGTTACAGGGAGTACATTAAAAAGCTCGGCAAGATCATTATTTTAGATGTAAATAGCCTGGTAGCATACCGTCAATCCAATGGTATGAAGCGAACACTCACTATATATGATGAATTTTCAGCTTATGGAAACAGTGAAATTGTGGATCTTGTGAATAAATCAAGGTCAGCGGGTTTTGAATGTATCATTTCAACGCAATCACTAGCAGATATTGACGCGGTAGAGCCATTTCTTACTAATCGTATTATTTCCAATTGCGGTATTTTGGCAACAGGTCGTGTTGATGCTGAAGACGCGGAAAAGCTCGCAAGCCAGTTCGGAACCTTTGAAGACCAAGAAATCACTTCACAGGTCGAGAAAAAACACAATTTGCGCCAGGTTTACAGCGAAATGGGTACAGTGAGAGGGGTTGAAAGGTTCATAGCGCATCCAAACACTATAAAAAATTTACAGGTTGGTGAGATATTCATTAAAAGAAAAATGAAAGAAGAAAAGGCGGGCACGTATACGCGCAGGGTTTATGTAAGAAACGCCTTAAATTTAGGGGGGATTAAACAAAGTGAAAATACCCGAAGCGTTCAAAAGTAAATTCAAAGTTGGGAAAACCAAGATGTTAAAGCAAGAAAGGAAGCTAAAAAAGAATAAGGCCGGAACCATTGTAGTTGGTGGATTTTATGTAGTATTGGCGGCAACGATTTTTCTTTCCTTTTCATCATTCACAAGGACAGGATTTATAAATGAAAAGCTTAATGGGTTTCAAAGTGAAGCAAAAGCACAGATGAAAGACATTAATCAATCGGCCTTTGTTTCTTCTCCAGCTGGTGAAGATTATGCAGAAAGGTTTGTAAAAGACTATATAGCCATTCCGACAGATAAGGAGGGCCGGGAGCAGCGGAAAGAAAAGCTTCAGAATTACTTTGCTGAAGGATTATCAATGGATCGGGTGGAAAATCTAGCAGACTTCAAAGGGAAGCGGGTTTTAAAGGATATAAAGCTTTATAAAATCGAGAACGTGAAGGCAGAATCAGCGGAATTACTTTTCAGAATCAGCTATGAAGTTATTAATATCAAGGAAGTTAAAAAAATTGAAAAGAAAGGCAAAAAGAAAACAGAAGTTATAGAGCAGCAGGAACAGCAGCCAATCAAAAAAGAAATGCTTATAGCCGTACCGCTTGGAACAAACGGTGAAACGTTCAATGTAATAGAGCAGCCATACTTTGAAGCAATACCAACAGGAAGCAAGCTTGCAGCGGTTAAGGATCAAGGGACCAGAACAAAACAAGATTTTAAGAGAACAGAAGAAATAAAGGATTTTACCGTTCAATTCCTTACTTCTTATACGGAAAACACAAAAGAAGAAATGGCTTACTTGATGGAAAAGCCGGAAAGCTTGAAAGGGTTATATCAGTACAAGGGTTTGCAAGAAATAACGGTATATAAAGCCGGAAAAGGAAAATGGGATGTAAAGGCTTTGGTGGAACTAAAAGAGCAGGAAAGCGGCTTAGTGGTTAAACAGCCTATGACACTGACTCTTTCCATGCAGAATGAAAAATATTTTGTAGAAAATCTAAAACAAACACTAGGAGGAAAATAATATGCCAGATTTAACAGGATTTACGGATTATGCTTCAGCACAAATTGCAGCGGTGATTTTAATTATTTGTTTCGTTTCATTGGTCAGAGCGTTTATTTCTCAAAGATGGGGAGCTTTCTTTTCAAGTTTGATTTTCGGGATTGTTTGCTGGGTAGTAGTTGCTAATCCAGGAGAATTTGAAGACTTAGCAAGTTCTGTTTGGGGGCTAATTACAAGCGGTGGTTTATCGTGAGGGAAAAAGCTCGCTGTTATAGGAAGTTATGGAAAAAGCCAATAACCATACACAAGCTTGGAAAAGGCGATATGGCATTGACTTTCTCCAAAGGAATTGAGGTGCGACAGATTCTTGTCGCTCTTCTCATTTTAAGCGTGATTGCGATATTTCACAAATCAATAAATTCTATTATTCCTTTCCAATTTCAAGTAGTTGTATACGGTCTAGTTCCTTGGATGTTAGCAGGGTGGATATGTAAACAGAATGTGAATGGAAAGCGGTTAGATCGTTTCTTTTTAGGATACTTCAAATTCCTTTATAACAGGCGGTACAGCTACAGCAACAATAAAGCGGTGTATCAGCCACAAATGAAGAAAAAGCAATCATACGGACAATATGAGGTGAAAATAAATGATTAAATTCCCGATTGAACATATGAAAGCAAATATTTTTTTTACCAAAGACAATAACGCCTGGGCCTATTACAAAATAGGTGAAAATTCTATAGGGATTAACGATAGGGAGCAGGAAGACAAGTTGATCCATAGTTTAAATAAATTATCATGGCAGCTTTCCTCTTTTGAGGAAATTGACTATAAAATCATTCCCTTCCCAATTGATATTTCAAAAAAGATAGATGACATAAGCGGGAGATATGAGGGGCAATACGCTGAAATTGGACGATATTACGCAAATAGAGCCAAAGATATTTTGGCAGATGAAGTAAAAGACGCGGTGGAATACAAATTTTTTATAGGCGTGAAGCTAAAAGAGGAAAATTTAAGTGATGAAGGGCCAATGCAGGAAGTTTTTAAAGCTTTTAAAGGGATAAACCAGACCATTAAACATCTTACAGGAGCGGGCGCAGGCTTTGACGTCCAGGAAGCCGAAAAGAAGTTCAAATCAAATGAAGAAGAAGCTTTTTCAGAAATCAGCGCATATTTAGGAGCGTACCGCCTGACAGAAGAAGAAATGCGGTATATGGTGCGTTATCAGTTCATGAGGGGCAATGGAAGACCGGAGCCAAAACAAGGCTTATATAGCCTTACTGAAGGTATTTTGGACCCAAAGGAAGCGGGATTCCTGAAAATTGAGCAAATAGAAAAAGAATCATATTGCGCTTTCCTTCCCATTTCAGAATTGCCAATTGATCTTTTATATTCTTCCTGGGCACATTCATTCCAGGCTTTCAGCTTCCCTGTTGAAATGAATATAAGAGCGGTATATAAGGGACGGGAGCCGGATTATAAAGAAACCAACAAAATGAAAAAGCGGTTCAGGGAACAAGATGCACAGCTTATAGAAGCGAATGAAGATGAAGATACATTAATTAGCCAGGGCCGCGTTCTCCTATATGAGCTTGAAAACGATATTAAGAACCAAAATAAACCGTTAATAAGAACACACGCTCAATTTGTTGTCTATGGTTCAACTAAGGAACAATGCAGAGCGCGGGCAAAATCAATCATTAAACGATATGAAGACCAATCTTTAGAGGTTGTGCAGCCTTTAGCGGATCAGTTGCTTTTATTTCACCAAGCTATACCAGGAGCGGAGATTGTGGCGAATGATTGGGAACAGCTTTTAACGCCAGAATCATTTGCAGAATCTTTATTCTCACTCACTAGGAAAATAGGAAATCACACGGGATTCTATCTAGGCCGTGATATTTCACTACCAGGGGAAAGGTTAGAAAATTCAAAACAGTTAGTTTTCTTTGATCCATTCATAGCGCGCCTGGGAGTGAAAGGGAGTAAATATTCTTCCCCTCATTCCACTTTAAGCGGACCCACAGGAATGGGGAAATCTTACTTGCTGAAACTTATCATACTTAATGCGCTATTCATGGGGGCAAAGGTACTTATTACAGACCCTAAAAATGAAATTGAAAAAGCGTTCAAGAAATTAGCCAAAGGGGATGACCCTTTCAGCCAGATAGTGAATTCGTTCAACTTCATTACATTTTCAGCTGATAAACAGGATGCAGGAAAGCTTGACCCGCTTACATTCTTGGAGAAAGAGGAAGCACAGGACACGGCACTTTCTATTCTTGAATACTTGGCAGAAATCAAAGGTGATGAAAGGGAAATTAAAACAGCCATTTCAGAAGCGGTAAGAACGGTTGTAAAAGAAGAAAGTAAGCCGGGATTGCTGAAAGTAGTCAAACGATTACAAGCAGATCCATTGGAAGCCGTTAAGCATGTCGGGAATTACCTTTATGAAATCGGCACAAACGGCACAGCAAAGCTTCTTTTCTCGGATGGGAACGTAAAAGGGATAAACCTTTCCGAACAAGTAAACATCCTTCAGATTCAGAATTTAACACTTCCAGGTGAAGGGGAAAAACCTTCAAACCGTGATGAACATATAGCGGTGGCCTTAATGATTCCGCTTGCCAAGTTCGCGGCAAAGTTCGCCAGGGATGACAGCCAAACGAAATTAACCATATTTGAAGAAGCCTGGATGCTTACAAGCACAGGACAAGGGCACAAGCTCATTAAAGAAATGTTAAGGACGGGCCGCTCGTTAAAGTCTTCTGTATACCTTGTAACGCAATCTATATCGGATTATAACAAAGCGGATATCAAAGAAAATATCGGTACAAAATTCGCTTTCAAAGCCAAAACAGCAGAAGAAGCGGGCCATATCATTGAATACCTGGGATTAGAGGACAACAAAGCCAACAGGGATATGCTGAAGAACCTCACAGAAGGCGAATGTATCATGGAAGACATTTACGGAAGGACAGCCAAAATTAAAGCGGACGTTCTTTTCTCGGAATGGGTGCAAGCCTTCAATACAAAGGATGATAAAAACAATACAGCAGAATTGGAGGAAGCTTTCATATGAATTTGATCAAATTTTTAACAGTAGTTTTGTTTTTCGGTGTTCTGGTAGGTTGCGGACAACAGCAGCCGCCAGAGCAAGTTGTAAATACCGCTTACCAATGGGAAAAAGCTTATATGGACCGTGATTATGAAGCCAAACAAGAGCTTTTATATGAGGATGGGACATACGACATAAAAAAGACCGCTCAAAAGAAAGATTCAGGACTAAAAAGCGAAAATATCCGTTATGAAGTCTATTTTGATAAAGAACTTGATTGGTATTACGTCTTTACAACATATAAAAACCCAGGGCATGGAACCAAGGTTAGTAATGATTTAGTTATCCGGGAAAAAGATTCAGATTGGAAAATAGACATGGAAGCCAGCGAAGATATTTCCAAAGAGGATATTGAGGGAAAATTCGATCAGGTCGCTTGTATAAACTGTAAATAAAGGGAGGAAATCATGAAATTTAAAAGAGTATTATTACTTTGCTTTTCAATCTTATGTATTTTGCTTCCCGCTTCAGTTTCAGCGGATGATCCAGCAGTAAAAGTAAAAGAGAACGAGGAATATATAGGACGGGTTTTACTAGATGATAAGAAATATCCGCTAAGTCATTACAAAGTGGAAACACAGACAGGTGACAGCTTCCTTTCATCAGGTGATAAGGCTTTAGCTGGTTTAAATAATGGGTTATGGAGCATTAACAAACAAATTGCTAAATTTACTATTTTTGCAGTAGAGCAGCTCATGACATTTGATTTATTTTCTAAAGTATCGGAGCATGTAGCCATTATGAGTGAGCGGATATTTGAAACTGTTTCAGGGATATTCCTCACTCTATTTGTAACCATAGCGGGCGGTGTAGCTGCTTATAGATATTTTGTTAATCAGCAAGTCGCAGGAGCGGTTAAAGCGTTTATAGGGGTTCTTTTGGTCCTTACAGCGAATTTATGGTTTTTCAGTGATGTTGAGAAAAATGTTACTTGGATCAATGAGGTAAGCGCAGATATTGAAGGGGCCGCAAGTTCTACAAATGTTTTTTTAACATCAGATGAATTTAACAGCAATGAACCGGCAGACAAACAGGAAGGAACAGCCGTTTTAAGAAATCAGCTTTTCGATTTAATGGTAAAGAAACCTTACTTGCTGCTTAATTACGGAACTACAAACGAAAATAAGGTTGTAAAAGAAGAGCCCGAAAGAATCAATGAATTGTTAGCCGTTAAGCCATATGCAGAGGAAGCAAAGGAAAAAAGGGAAAAAATCGTTAAAGAAGAAGTTGAAACCATTGGAAATATTCATATGTCCGCTGATTATAGCGCGGAAAGGTTCGGCCAGGTGCTTTTAACTATTGTTTCTACTATAGCCGTATCTATTCCAGTACTTATAATGGCAGGGTGTAAATTCATACTTCAGCTTTTTTTCCTAACAGCCGTGATATTTACGGGAATACCGCTCATTATCTCCTTAATTCCTTCTTATGCAGGGAAAGCAGCTTCACATTTTAAATTGATTGTATCTTTAATCATTCATAAAGCAGCTTTAGTTCTATTTATTGCCGTTGCAACAGGGATTGCTACATTAATTTATGAATCAGTCAAAGTTACGGACGGTATAGAAGGGTTTATGCTGATAGTTTTTATTCAAGTCTTGACTATGTGGGCCATTTTCAAATACAGAAATGAAATTTTGGAAGTTGCTTCAGTTGGTATGATTCAAGGCAATACCGCAGCTGGAAGGATTCAGCAATCAGCCATGTACGCGGCTACAGATACCGCTTCAAAAGGTTTGGGATTAGCGAAAAGGGTAACAGCTGAAAGTTTCCAAATGGGTGAGAAGGCCAGGAATAGAATGGGGAGCATGGAAAGCGCAGGAGTTAAAGAAAGTGAAAAACGTGAGAAAGTGCCAGCAGTTACCATTATTGACGGTCAAGGCGGCCAGGGATCAAAACCTTCTTCAAAAAGAGCTGCAGGAGTATTTGATATGCAAAGTGTATACAGGAGTGAAGGCAGCCAGCGCAAAAAATTAAATAGTAATGGATATTATTTGGATCAAGGCGAAAAAGGCCCAGACGGTCCAAACGAGAGCAAAGAAAGGGCCGGAGTAGTATCACTATCAAAATATAGAGAACAAAGCACAGGAAGCGGACAGGAGCCACAAAGACAAGAGAATCAAGCAGCCAGGGAACAGCAAGCGGAAAAAGAAAGTGTCTCCGCTTATAGACAAGTTGAAAATCAACAAAATGATTCTATTTCCAGACAAGACAATCAGTCAGCCGGGGTACAGCAAGCAGAAAAAGATAATGTTTCAGCTCATAGACAAGTTGAAAGTATGCAAAATGATTATTTTTCAAGCCTAGCCAATTCAATACCGCCTGAAAGCGAAGCTTCCGGGTTTTATATGAACAGCAGCACGCCAAATTATGAAAATGTATCAAGTTTTAGACAGCCAGAACGAAAAAGAGAACAAGAACAACAAAAATGGCCAGAAATGGGGCGTAGAAGCAAAGAAGCCTATCCAGAAGCTAAAGGGTTAAGTCAAAAAGAAACAGCCGTTACAAGCGAAGCTAGAAGGCCAAATTTCAGGAATGAAGCGAAAAGGATTAAATCAGAATGAGTCAGCTTGCAAATGTAGCGAAAAATACAGCAAAGACCGCAATTAAAGGGGCTTTGCTGAAAAATCCTTATACTTGGCTGGTTATAGCAATCGGCCTTTTCTTGGCCGGGTTGGTTGCTATAGTTGCCTTGTATTTAATGGCTTACAGTAACGAGGATGGCGCAGAAAGTAACATGAGCGAGGAATTTATACCAGGGGGAACAGCTCAAATTTCCCCGGAGGTTTTAAGATATGAGCCGCTTGTCAGGAAATACGCGTTACAAAATGGAGTAGAAGAACATGTTCCTTTGCTATTAGCGAAGATCCAGCAGGAATCCGGGGGAAGGTTGCCGGACGTTATGCAATCAAGCGAAAGCCTGGGATTACCAAGGAATACAATCATGGACCCGGAATACAGCATAAAGGTTGGTGTGGCCTATTTTGCAGGGATTATAAAACAAACTAAAGGCGATATAAAACTAGCTTTACAGAGTTATAACTTCGGAACAGGCTTTATAGATTACGCCTTAAAGCGTGGTGGTTATTCAAAAGCGGTTGCCATAGAATTTTCAAATATGATGGCTGCAAAGCAAGGCTGGGATAGTTACGGTGATGTTAATTATGTTGAAAACGTCTTACGTTATATGCCCAATACAAACTCTATACCTGTAAATGCCAAAGGTTTTCTACTTCCTATGAATCAAGTCTCTATTACTTCACAGTTCGGAATGAGGGTTAATCCGGTTACAGGGGTTTATAAATTACATGCGGGTACTGACTTTGCTTGTAATCGTGGGGACGCGATTTATGCAACAAAAGAAGGGAAAGTCACTAGTGCGGGTTGGCAAAACCCAGGAAATCATAACGCTGGTTATGGTCAAAGGGTTAATATTCAGCACGGAAGCAATTTAGAAACCCTTTACGCTCATTTATCCGCTATTCATGTAAAGCCAGGGCAACAGGTTAAAGCGGGCCAACAGATAGGAGCTTGCGGAACGACAGGTAGCAGCACGGGAAACCATTTACATTTTGAAATTGCTATGAGTGGTAAAAAGGTTGACCCATTGCCATATGTCAGCAGCGGTAAATAAAAAAGGGGGGGCGGTGTCAATCATGAAAAAAAATCTAATATTGATTGGTCTTGTATTGTTTGGCTTAATTACTTTCTATGTATCTAGCTTACAAACGCAGCTAGCCGAAGCTACTTCTTTAAAACAAAATTACCAGGATGAAATCAAAAAGCTTTCTACATACAAAGAGGATGAAGCCAAAAAAGCAAATAAAGCCTTCCTGAAGTATTTTTTCAACTATGAGAACGTAAAGGAACGAAACAAGGAAATAAAGCCGCTAATGACGGACCAGGCTTTCCAAAAGGTCAATTATGAAGGAGATTCAGAAGCGGAAGTACATGTTTCCACTTCAAACATTAAAAGCTATGAGTACAGGGAAGACAAAACAACAGCTGAATATATCACAGAACTGGATATGAAAGTCAGCTATGACGGTGTAAGTAGCAAGGAACAAACAATGATAAAAACAGAATGGATTTTCGTTGAGGGTGAAGGCTGGAAGGTGGATCATGTAGAAATGATTGGAGGGGTACAAGAATGAAAGAAAAATTGTTTAATAGGGTTTTAGAACGCATGGAAAAAAGGTCTCAAAACGCTGGGAAATACCAGAAAGTATGGCTTTATGTATTATATGGATACCTTGCTTTATGTTTATTTTTTTTCATACTTCATAAGGTAGCTATCTTTCTAGTTTTCATGCCGTTAGGGGTAATTTTATATTTACTTTATGTTCAGGGGAACAAAAGCTATAAAAAAAGGACAGAAAAGATACTAAAAAAGTATAAAAATTAAACCTTTCCGGCTTTTGAAAAAGCCTAGCCAAAACTTTTAATATGTGGGGAGGTTCCCCACGCCCCTTTACCGCTCGCCACTAGGCAGCTTCAAAACGGGGTTTTGAAGGGCATGAAAGCTTCTTTGGGATAGATAGCTTATCAACTCCTTAAATTCCTTCCCTACGGTCAGTCAGACATTTACCGTTGACAAGGCCATGTGTAGCCAATATACCAAGGAAAGAGGCCTACTGGTTTATTCCTATTGTTTACCCCCTTGTTTTGGGGTGTGAAGGCGGAGGCGGTCTTATTGGTGTATCTGTATAAAGATTAAAAAGAAACGTCAGGAGCGGAAGCACAGGCGGTTTGTCGGGTACGATAGGCAGAGTAAGCCGGATATCTGATTCCTCGTTTTGGGTATGTTCGGCTTGGCGATGGACACAAACCCGACAAAATTCGTAAGGCAAGGGTAAAGGGTGGAGATTTTTTGGAGTGGTTTTCTCTAAAAAATACTACCCGGCCCTTTCCTGAAGAATAGCCATTTTGTTTTGTAATGAAAACCGGGGTTTTATGGCCTGTCTTGAAAAAAGTGAAGCTTTCAAGCCATTAAGGGGGTTTATATGAGTCTAGAAAAATATTGCTTGTATTGTCAAAGAAGATTCCCCCAGGTTGAATATTTAAAGCCGATTTATAGTTGGACCAATGGGGAGCTGGAAGGCTATTTTTGTGAACGTCATTTTGATCAAGTTAAGGCTTTTAATATGAATCAGAAAGAAGCATATGAAAAATACAATAAAACAAAGGGGGAAAAAGGATGAAATTAAAATTTGAGGAATGGTTAGTTGAACAAGGAATAGATAAAGACTCTGAAGTAAATGAATTATTTATAGAAGGTATTACTTGTTATAAAGCTTCTGCATATAGAGCAGCACTATTATTTTCATTTCTAGGTTTTCAGACAATGATTAAACATAGAATTCTTAACTCCAAACCAGCAGAGAATTACGCAATTGGAGAGTGGGATCAGTTAAAAATTAATCTTCAAAATGATGATGTTTGGGACAAGAAAATAATTGAATCAATACAAAATAAGCAAAAACCAATTTTTAAGGTTAGTGAAGACCTAAGAGAGCAATATGTATTCTGGAAAAATCGAAGAAACGACTGCGCACATGCTAAAGGAAATACAATAAGTTATCCTCATGTAGAGAGTTTTTGGTTATTTCTTCAATCAAATTTACCTAAATTTGTTGTAAATGGCGGAAGAGAATTTATTTTACAAAGCATTAAAAATCATTTTGATCCTACTCGCACTCCTGTCGGAATAACTATAGACCCAATTATTTTAAAGATAAAAACTTCTATAGATATTGTTGATTATAAAGAATTCCTTCAAAAGTTAAAGGATTTCACTATAGATTATGATTTAATAAATAGCATTATTAATATGAATGATAATCTTGCAAATATGTGGCATAGCTTATTTCAACTTCCTGAAGTGTATTGTGATGTATTAGTCGACTTTCTGGTAAGTGATCCTCCGTTTTGTTTAGATATATTAAGAGTTAAACAACAAATGGTTCAATATTTCCATAGGAAATCCACTTTTATAAGAATGTTATGGAAAAAGGACTTTAATCGTGATTCAGATTACAAAGTATTTATTGGATTACTTAGGTATAACCTTATTCCAAAAGATCAGATAAGCGAAGCGTATAAACATGTGTTAGAAAATATTAGTACACAGTATTTTGACGAGGATTCTTCATGGTTGTATGGTGAAGACGGTATTATTAATGAAAATGAAAAGATGGTTTTATTAGATAGAGGGTTCTTCGGCGAGTTTGAAAAAATTGCATTCGAACAGAAAAAAGTTGTTTATGATTTTAATTGGGGAAATCTGAATAAAGAATTATTTGTTTACTACATAAGACATTTTGGATTAAATAAAAGATTTGTAGAATCAATTAATGACGCTTTATATAGGGCGAATCCTCCTTTCAAACTAAGAGATGAACTAAAGCTTTTTTATAAAAATGAACCAGTTTATCTAGAGAAACATCGTGAAATTAGCGATGAATTTGGATTTTTAATGCCTGAATATTTTCGGTAATAAATTTACCTAATATCGGAAATTAACCTCGTTAGAATATAGATTAGAAAAACCCCGGTGACTAGGCCGGGAATGGGTTTTACCTGGTGAATGTTTTATAATTAGGGTATGACTTACTAGACATTGTTGGTCATACTCTTTTTTTATTTGGGCATAGAAAAAGAGCTTATAAACTTCATTGTTCACTTTCCGAAAAGTCGAGCAATGAAGCCTTTTTTTTCTGTTTTTTCCGCTTCTCTTTCTGCTTTAATAGTTTCTATTTCCTCTTTAGCAGCAGCCAATTCTTTTTTAGTGGATTCCACTTCTTCATTTGCCATTAATAAAAGCTGTTCTTCTATATGTTCAGCTTTTTTACCACAGCAGCGGATACTTCAGCGACTATTTTATCTAACCGTTCATTAAACCTTTTATCTCGTTCTTCTTCATATTTAGATTTTTCGTTTAGACGTTCCACTAAAACGCGGATCAGTTCGGATTGTTTTTCTATGGTTTTGTCTTGCTGGTCCATTCTATCCATTATATCTTGTTCAAAACGCGTTATATCAAAGGGTAGGATTGTATCGGAAGGGATTATACCTTTACTTTTATATATTGCTACAATCGACTTTGCAGCCGCTTCGAGAGTTATGCCAGGGCGGTTTCGTTGCTTTATAAGTTCTTTGAACATCATAATGTTTGAATCGGTATAGTTACGTGAACGCAATTAAAAAAGTAGTATTCTTGGATATATTTATATTAATATTGTATTTTTTTCATAAAATGGTAGAATAGTTCCGGGAAGGAAGTTGAAAAAAATGAAAAAATTAGCAATATTACCACTTATAGCAGTTTTATCTTTGAGTATCTTTTCTGGAAATAAAGCAGAAGCCGCAATTAACAATAAACCTGGAGATATTATTGTAACCAAAAGTACTGCCGGTAGTGGAATTGTAGGACATAGTGGTATATATATTGATACTACACATATTCTTCATACTTCAGGTCGGAAAAATGAACCATATCCTAGAATCGATACAGAAAGTGAATGGCATGCTAGATATGCTCAATCTAAAGTTGTTAGACCGGACTCAAGTACAATAGGATCTAAGGCTGCAGAGAAAGCTAAATACTATTTTAAAGGTAAAACAATACCTTATAAAATTACTTCGAATCCAACAAATATTACAAATATATATTGTAGTGAATTAGTTTGGTATTCTTACTATAAGGCAGGTAAAACATTTAAAACTCGTAATAGTTCTGGCAACTTTTATCAACCAACAGACTTAGTTACACCGTACAACTTTATTGATTCAGCTAATGTTGATTATAATAATTTTTCGTTTATAGATAATACTTGGTAACAAAGATTATTTCATTTAAAAGGCACTTTTCTAACATAGGAGAGTGCTTTTTTTTGTTAAGATAAAGGACCTTTTCCTATTATATTGGTATAAAGTTAATTTTAGAAAGAAGGTGTTTTTTTGTTATCGCTACTCGATCTAATCTATCTCCATTTGTATATAAATACCTCTTGGTGAAGTGAGTCTATCAACTCCTTATCCTCCCTTCGGTCCGGTACCGTTGACAGACGCCAAATAGAAAAGGGTTCTTATCTAATTTTAGATAAGAACCCTTTTTCCATTTTACAGTAGTTTACATAAAGCACCTTACCGGAAGCTACTAAACATAGCAAAACCCTGATTTCGGCCAATTTTGGTCAAATTCAGGGTTTTGCTATGTTTGATAAATAACCACAAAATGGGTGTATAGTTTTTCTTGAAAAAATTTGATTATTCACTTTCCGATAAGTCGAGCAAAGAAACCCTTTTTTGGTTTATCTGGGTTAGTATCAGGGTTTTCGTTAGCAGCTGCTATTAACTTTTTCTGTTCCTTGGCTTCTTTAATTGCTTTTGTTAATTGATCATCACGCTCGACACTTCCCCTTTCAAACTTTTGAAGTTGTTCTACTAAGGCTTTATTAAAGTTTTCTTGATTCTCCAAGTGAGTCTTTATTTCTTGATTTTCTTCCCTAAGTACGGCTAATTCTTCACGCATGGCCTTCAATTCTTCCGCAATCATTTCGCCTGCTTTCTTTTCAGGTTCCGGCTTGAATGATTCTCCACCAGTAGCAAAATAATGTTCAATTTGCTTCATGGACCAATTTTGTTCGCGGTGAAGAGCTTGTATCTCTTTGAAGCGTTCTATTCCTTCACGCTTATAGACGTTATAGCCATTGCCGTTCTTTACGTGAGGGATATATTGACGCAGCTCCTTAAACCAGTTCCTAATGACGTTTGGGGTTTCATCTATAAAGCTTGCGACTTCTTTAACGGTAAAGCCTTTATCCAAGTTAATATCACACTTTTCCTCACCTTGGTTTTCACTTATATTCAAGTTTTCTACCACCTTTCTAATCTGGATCTAAACATGGGTAAGTTGGATTAATGGGATGGATAAGCAAATTTATAAAGGATTTTACCTATCATTAACAGCTAAGTATATATTAATTAATTATGAGCTTGGTTAAATCCTGCTATGAATCTAAGTATAAATGAAAAATCAAGGTTTTTCATAAGTAAAACTTGTTTATTAAAGTGATATATTGTTGAAGGGTTTGTGGGAATAATTGGTAATATAGTCTGGGTTAAATATGTGTATTTCGAACCTTAAAGAAAAAAATGAGTTCGACTATATTTAAATGGTATGCAATTTTTGAATAGGGAGTGGTTGAAGTGAAAACGATTTACAGTCTCATGTTTACTGTTGCTGTTACCTTCTTAGCGATTTTCTCCTTTTCTAATGTATCTTTTGCGGCCGAAAAAAAGATAAGTCAGTATGATTTAATTGATGGGAAACAGGCGAATGAGTATACGATTAAGTCGTTCGACTATTTAACTGTGGATGGAAAAGATGTGGATTCCCAGGCCAAAGTGAATATCAATTCCAACAAAGACATAAAAGTAACCATGGTTCTGCCTAAACAGAATAAAGAGGGCGATTGGTTGGCGTATGGATTTACGAGCAGGGAAACTTTGCAGGCATTTATTGAAAAAGATAAACAGAGACTTCAAAACAAAGTCAATATCATGGGCAGCGGTTCTTGTTGTACCGATTTCTATGAGTCTAAAAATAAAGGTGGACAGTATATTTATTGGAGAGACGGGTTTAAAAACTTGTCTTCCAGCTGGAATGACAGAATTTCCTCCTTAAGTACGGCGTCACCTTCTTCAAGCTATTCGACGACGCTGTGGGAGCATACTTCATCTCAAGGGTATGGCAGAGGAGTCTCCTTTAGACACTCTGATTGGTATGGTAAAACTGCTAATATGGCTTCGGATTGGGACAACAAGGCTTCGGCGATCGAAATCAAATAACGGGAGATTGCCAATGACCAGGTGAAGGGGTTTCAAAATCACTATTCTCTCATCGATTTAGAAAGAATGGGAGAATAGTGATCTTTTTAATGTACGATTATGTAAATTATCGTACATTCAAATCCTTGATTTCATTTACTTTTTTCTTTTTTTCTCTTTATACTGAAGAAAGAGAAAAAATCGTACATTCAAATCATTGGTACATAAGGGTTTTGAAGCCGGGTTTTTGAATGAAGAAGAAAGGGTGATGAAGATGACGCAACCAAAAGATGTGCAGCCGATTCGTAATCAGGAGCAGTTAGAAGATATGAAATGGGCGCTGAAGCGTCATTGTTCGGAGCGTGATTACATCCTGTTTGTCGTAGGGTGCGAGACCGGCCTGCGTGTCGGGGACCTACTCAAGCTGACCACGAAGCAGATCCTAGACCTTAAAGGCAAACAAAACAAGATTCTCCGGGTCAAGGAAGGTAAAACGCAAAAAATCCGCGATATCTATATCGCGAATTGCTTCCAGGAGGTCTATGAGTACGCCAAAAACGTCCAGAGTCCCTGTTTATTCCCCTCTAGGAAGGGAGAACGCCCCACATAACCCCTACTCAAGCCTACCGGCAATTAAATAAGGCTGCAGAGTTCGCTGGCGTGGAACATGTTGGCAACCATACCTTGCGAAAAACGTTTGGCTATTGGTTTTACAAGTCGACCAAAGATATTGCCATGTTGCAACGGATCCTACATCATTCTCATCCATCCGTTACCCTGCGTTATATCGCAAGAAGAAACGAATAACGTATTGAAACATTTTAGCGTTTTTCACTAAGAATACATTGGTGTATTGATCAGTTTACATGGAATCCATGAGATACTGTGTTAAAACTGTTGGTAGTTTTGTTCCATAATCCAACGTCTTTTCCGACGGACTGGGGATTTCTCTGTTCAAGGTTGGTTTACAGAGGAACGTAGTCATAATAGTGGACTGATAGAGGGTGTACATACACTCCAGAAAAAAAAGTATCCTGGATCAAGGATACTTTTTTATTTTTTAAATTGTATTACCGAGATAAATAATAGCAGGGAGATTATGATTACAATGCTGATTTGTAACCAATATTTATTACAGAAATATTGGAGGGCTGTCCCTATTGATGAAAATATTGTTGGGAATAAAGCAATTACAAAAGTTAAGGCAAAACCAATCCACCAAATATTTTGTTGTAAAAAAGCCATACTTTTCTCCTTTCTAATTAGCGTATTTATTTGATTGATTATGAGGGGGGGGGGGGCACTTCTTGTTTTACTACATCAATTGTATTACCCTTATATATATACAGCAACGGATAAAATAACAAAAAAAAACTTTAAACCATTGATATTGTTGAATTGTGTTCAAATTAAGCATTGAAAAAAGTTGTATTTTAACCACCCTGTAGTTGTATATTTTGCAATAAAATAGTAAAAAGTTGTGATATACACAACAAATGGAGGCCGATATGGTAAAAAGATTGAAAGATACGCAAAATTATTGGGGAGCGTTAGTTTTGGATTGGTTTACTCATTTACAAGATAATGAACTAAGTGGTTCAGACTATAAGGTTCTGTTTTTCCTCTGTGAAAAAATGCAGGCCAGCGATAACTCAATATATTTACGGCAGAAGCAGATTGCTCAAGAGTTAAGCATGGACAAAGGAAATGTCTCAAAATGTATTAAAATGCTATCTGAAAAACAATTTATTGTTAAAAAGCCGAATGGCTTCATGATAAATCCTAATCTTTTTTATGTTGGTAAGCGTTCGCGGGAACTTAGAGAAATGATTAGGCTGGAATTTTATAAATTACTTATAGCCCAGGAAAAAACTCCGCGTTTTTATCTACATGAAGACGAACATATTCTTGAAGTTACTGATCTTGAAAGGCAGCAATTAGACGAAACTGAGGGTATGTTTTAATGTAGAAGAATCATGCGTTTGTATAAGCTTGACGAAGAATTAATTTACAAAATGCACCTTTTGTAAGGAGTGGCGAAGAAACATACAGGCGAAAGTGTAAGAAACAACATCGCTAAGTTTCGTCGAAAAAAACAATAAAAAAAAGTGAAATGAAAGAGAGGGTTTCCTTCTCTTTTTTTATAATATTCAATAAAATAGGGGGACGTAAAGGGGACATTGATTAACATTTAGTGATATCACTAAACACCTGCTTTTTTAATAAAAATGTAAGACCCACATCAGCCCACCTATATCAATCAGGATCCCCGCGTCAGCCCACCTGAAAGAAATTAACGATATCACAAAAAACACTAGGATTTGCCTAGGATATCACCCTTGGTGATATCAGTTTTTCCTTATGCTCTTCCTACCAATACCTTTAAGTTATGAGACTTTAACCTACCTATAGGTTTCTTATTCTTTCTACATCAATGTGATAAATAGATAAAGAGTTTGATGACAAATACTACATAGGAAAAGAACCATGCAGAAAGTGTCCGAAAACAGAAGTCGTGCGGCATACAGAGTAGGACACGCTAATTATTGGTGGTTTTCCTTGTCAAGTTCTTGATCCCTTCAAAAAATGAGCTTATGATTTATCTCGCTAAGAAAGTGTCTGAAACCTACTAATAAGATGTTTAAGGGCTGAAAATGACTGAAAATTTGGGAGGAGGTGCCGATATTCAGCCCTCTAATAGTGAACAAGTTGATTGAAGGTTTTCAAATGATGGATTATCTTTACAAATATAAGGGTTCGTAAATGGAAAATACTTTAATTCGTATTTGCCGAAAGAAAAAATCCCGCTACAATTAGAAGGGAGAGGAAAAGGATTTGAAAGGATGTGATAAACAAAAAATGCTACTAATTGGAGTTGATGGACATTGGATGGTGTAGGGGGCTTAGTTGAGAATGCCCTATCTACGGTATTAGAAGTATATGTTCATCACAGTTCACCGTAGGTGAACCAGTATTTATTCCGTTTCCCTCTAAAAATTTTGTGGTGGGCTGGCCATAACTCGCCTGAAGAAGGGCAAAAAAATAAGCAGGGTTAAATTTTTATTTAATGAACTACCATACTAAATTGGTTTAGGGCCTATACAGCTAGGTTTGGTCGAAGTGGTCAAAAATCAAGGTTCAAATTAATTGAAATTTAATGAGAGATTAATATAAATCGGCAGTTTCCTCCCTATTGCTAAATATATTAATCGATTTATAGTTTGACAAAATTAAAAGCCAATCAAAACAAACACAATATATAGTAGTTAAAATATTTAATATGACACTATACGTTGATTTATTGAGCTTTCCTGTGTACACTTAAATAGATCTGGTGGTTAGTTTTACTTCTGTTCCAGAAACTGGATTTAAAGATATAATAGAGAAGTAGCAACCTAGAATACGTTTTTGGTGATTGTCCCTTGCTAGAAGGGAGGGACTAATCGAATGAAAATATTGGAATTATTAGTGTTAGCTTCCGATTTAATAATTGCTTTTAAAGAGTTTAAAGAGTTATTAAGCTTCATACCATTAGATTCGGATTTTAAGCTACCATTGATTATCATTTTCGGATATTCAAATCCTTCGAAAAGCCAAAAAAAAACAGCTATCTAATCGTCACATTAGATAACTGTCAATACATTTGTTCTACCGAGAACATTTTAATCAAGGAAACAGACATCAAAAACTACATCATGAAAATTTTGAATCGGGTGCGCCAACACCTGATTCTTTTTTTTGCTTTATAGTCCATCCACTTAGAAGTAACGTTAATGTTAATGTTAATGTTTATCTTAATCCAAGTGTAGCTTAAAATTCAAAAGTTCACAAGGAGTGAACATCATAAAAGTTATAATAATTCAGTATTCCCCAAATTGAACTAGACAACCATCTGCAGTTGCTGTAGGCATATTAATTCCACGAAAGGTAGTCAGGGATTTCCCTTACCCCATTTCCAGTATAAAAATTTTGACGGGGGGTGGCCATAACTCGGCCAAGGGAAGTGGTATAACAGTCTAAAACTTATAAGTTCTAGAGACTAGAAAAAACACTTCAATTCGCCCTCAAAATAACCCTTCAAAATGTCCAGAAGTTAGTCTAAAATAAAATTACAGAAGTTAATAAACTTTTAGACAAATGAAAAGAGGTTATACATAATGGCTATTATAGGATACGGACGTGTAAGCACCATTGATCAATCATTAGATTTACAGGAAGAGAAGTTAAAGGAATATGGCTGTGAGAAGATATTCATGGAGAAACAAAGTGGTGCTAAAAGTAATCGTGAGGAACTGATTAAGGCGTTGGACTATTTAAGGGAAGGTGACAAGCTGGTTGTTTACAAAATAGACAGACTAGCTAGGAGTACATTTGATTTACAAAAGATTGCTAAGGATTTAGAAGAACGTGGAATAGCTTTAGTATTCATCAAAGAACAGATTGATTTTAGTACACCATCAGGAAAGCTAATGTTTACTATGCTGGGGGCTATTGCTGAGTTTGAACGTGATCTAATTAAAGATAGAACCACTGAGGGACGTAAAAGGGCTAAGGCACAGGGGAAACATATGGGACGTAAAGGGAAGGACGAGAAGGACGTTAAGAAGGCGTTAAAGCTGTATGATGAAAGAGAATCTAATGGTTTAAGCGTTAATGATATAGCTAAAATGACTGGCGTTCCACGTTCCACTATTTACGCTAAAGTGAAAGAGATGACTAGCAAATAGCTAATCGTCTTTTTTCTTAATGAACTAAAGGGGCAGGTTAGTGGAAGAAGGAAAGTACGACATGTATGATGAATAATCAAAAAACAAAGGGGGAATCAGTGTATGAATAATGAATTTAAAAAGGCCATGAATTTACTGGAAAATAAGGATAAAGAAACTTATCCTACATTTGCTTACTCTGTATTAAATAATTATATTCCTGGACAGGTCTATATGGATGAATTGAAGAAAACAGTTTTAATTGGAACTGATTCAGGTATTTTTGTTATTGGTGGAGACGAAATGAACAATGGTTTTGACAGCATATTTTTAGAAATTTATAGAAGCAGAAAAAATGATAAAAAGCGATTCACTTTGTTTTCTCCATCAAAAGAATGGGATCAAGTTATAAATAAGTTGTTTGAAAAAGAGTTAAGACAAATGCATAGATATTCTTTTCATTTTAATAAGGATACATACTCAACAATAAAAAAAGAAAAACTCCCTAAAGATTTTAAAGTAAAGAGAATAGATGAAAAAATAATTACTGATAGTCTAGAATTTAATGAATCTTATTATAATGAATATTGGGGTTCAGTATCAAATTTTCTTGAGAATGGTTTTGGGTATTGTTTGGTACATAATGATACCGTTGTAAGTGAGTGTACATCTATATTTAGTTCATCACAATTTGCTGAAATTGATATTGCAACTCAAAATAAGTATAGAGGAATGGGCTTAGCTCAAAATGTTGCAGAAATATTCATTGAACATTGTATTGAAAGAAATTTGAAACCCAACTGGGATTGTGATGTTAACAATTTTGCGTCGATAAAGCTGGCTGAAAGATTAGGATTCGAAAATCCAATAGAATACTCATTATTCGTTAGAAGGTAAAAAGTTCTTATTTCGCTAACGGGTGCGTTAGCTGAAGATCGGAGCTGTCTTTAAGGCAGCGCAGGTTTGTAAAAGAATGCAGGTACAAAGATTTTTCTGAATCTGAAAAAATTAAAATCTTGAGGGAGAGTAAAATGAAAGATATTCATGATGAAAGCACATGGCCCGTTTGGGCTAATGAGACAATAGACATTGTCGAACCAAATCCCAAGTGGGTAGAAAAAGGTAATCAGGAAAAAGCACTTCTTCTTAATCTTCTTTCAACTTTCGGCATAACGGAAATTCAACATTATGGAAGTACATCTATTCCAAATTTACCAGCTAAACCAATCATTGATTTAATGGCTAAAATTGATTCATTTCAAAAAATAAAAGAAATATCTTCATTGTTAGCTAATCACGACTGGAATTATGTACCACCTAACTTAGACAATCGACCTTGGCAAAGGTTTTTTGTGAAAGTAATTAACGACAAACGAGTAGTACATTTACATATTTTACTTGAGGGAGAAGAACGGTGGGATAATCAGCTACTTTTTCGTGATTTATTACGGACTAATCAGCAGTTTATTGATGAATACGCTATTCTTAAAAGAAATTTAGCAAAAAAATATAGCAATGATCGTGAAGCGTACACTAAAGCAAAAACAGAATTTATTAATTATGTTCTTAAATCTTAGTTGTGAACTAATATAAGTTTGTGAAGAAATGTACTTAAACTAACGGGTGCGTTAGTTCAATAAGATATGAGATCCTTGAAGATCCTAAGCGAAGGAAATTCGGGGCTTTATTTTTTCATAAAATGTATTATCATAGTTTTTCGCGTTTTGCGGTCTGGACCATAATTAGAGTGTTCAAAATAGCTATCATTCCCCAGAAATAGGAATCAAATTTGAAGAAGCCGACCAATAAAGGTCGGCTTTTTTCATACTATTTTTAGCAGCAGCCTCCACCAACAAAGCTAGCTCCAACAATGATTAAGAGTATAAACAAAACGACTATAAATGCGAAACCTCCACCAAATCCAATACCGTCCATACTGAAACCTCTCCTTATTTGTTTTTAAGGAGGAACTTAATTAAATGGGTTATATTACGTTATGCTCTAATTAGGAAAATGACACAATAGTCGGGTGGGTTAGTTCTATAAGAAGAAGTAAAAAAAGTCGATTCCTTAACGTAGAGGAGATCGACATTTTCAGGTTGGAACTCTCTTAGCGTATAAAATTTCAGAAATGGGCGGTATAGCATTGTTGCTACCGTTCGTAAAAATACACTTTTACGAACTTTTTTTGATTGTTACTTCTTTAAAATAGCCTCTGTTAAACAATGCTTTTAATTTACTCGAAATCAAAAAAACAGCAAAAAACCCAACAATTAAGCTGGGAATGAATTTTAACTGGTGAGTTGTTTAATTAGAATATGGCTTCACGCCTTTTATGTGTTTCTGTTTTTTTATATTTTTTTCACATTTTGTCGTCTGGACCAAAATTAGAGTGTTCAAAATAGCTATAATTCCCCAGAAATAGGAATCAAATTTGAAGAAGCCGACCAATAAAGGTCGGCTTTTTTCATACTATTTTTAGCAGCCGCCGCCGTATCCACCGCCGCCGTAACCACCGCCGCCGTAACCACCGCCGCCGTATCCACCGCCGCCGTAACCACCGCCACCGTAACCACCGCCGCCGTATCCACCGCCACCGTAACCACCGCCGCCACCAACAAAGCTAGCTCCAACAATGATTAAGAGTATAAACAAAACGACTATAAATGCGAAACCTCCACCAAATCCAAAACCTTCGTCTCTACATTCGTCTCTACATTCGTCTCTACATTCACGACCTGACATACTGAAACATCTCCTTATTTGTTCTTAAGGAGGAAATACAATTAAATGGGTTATCTCACTTTATGCTCTACTTAGGAAAATGACACAATAGTCTCCATCTCTGTTCATAGGATAAAATTTGGAGGTACCTCTTATTTAGCGTATAAAATTTCCGAAATGGGCGGTATATCATTGTTGATATCGTTCGTAAAAGTAGACTTTTACGAACGGTTTTTTTTTATGCAAAATCATCTTATTTTAACGTTCGTTAAAGATAAAAAACACTTTATGAACGTTCGTGATATTACACACACTTTTACGAACGGTTTTGATGGAATAAGAGAAAAGTAGAAGAAGGAGTAAAAAATGAATATTCGTAATTTTGGATACATACGAGTCAGCAGCAAAGATTAAAATGAAGAGCGACAACTTCAGGCAATGAAAAAACGGGGCTTGATGAACGAGATATCTTTATGGATAAACAGAGTGGGAAAAATTTTGACCGAGAACAATATCAACTATTAAAACGGATGATCCGAAAAGGGGATGTCCTATATATTCATTCACTTGATCGTTTTGGACGAAACAAGGAAGAGATTCTAAAAGAATGGAATGACATCACGAAAAATATCCAAGCAGATATCGTTGTGATGGATATGCCATTGTTGGATACAACTCAATTTAAGGATAGTTTAGGGACTTTCATTGCAATCTAGTTTTACAAATCCTTTCTTGGATGGCAGAAGAGGAACGGGACCGTATTCGAAAAAGGCAGCGTGAAGGAATTGATGTGGCTTTGCAAACAGGAATAAAATTTGGTCGGCCAAAGGCTCATATTACCAAGGAGTTTGTACAAGCTTACCATCGATGGAAATCGACGGAAATAACAGCTGTGAAGGCTATGCAGGAAATTAACCTTAAAAAAACGACTTTTTATAAACTAGTCAGAGAGTATGAAAAATCCTTGTAATAATCTAAAAGTAAGTAGAAGAAACAGGAATTTTTTCATTGTTTTAGTCCCAATAATTGTAATCTTAGTTAGATTTTAATATGCATCTATTTTGACTATCCTTTTCTATTCTCTCTTTATTTATATCTACTATGTCATTTTCTAAATATTTTATTTTATTTTTTTATTAAACAATTCAAAACCCTACAAATCATAGTAATATTAGGATATATTGTCGAATAGTAAAAAGAAGACAGAATGGAGGCAGTTATGGTTTTTAAAATTAAAAAAAAGGACACTCTTATATTTGAATCTCCTCAAGAGATGTATCGAGATTATAAAAGAAGAACTATTAAGGGACCTCTAGATTATCAATCAAAAATGATTGATTTATACATGAATACGGCTTATGAGAAAAAGGATATAGCGTTTGAGTTACCAACTGGTAGTGGAAAAACCTTAATCGGCTTACTCATTGGGGAATATAGAAGGAGAAAAAATAAAGAGAAAGTAGTTTATATTTGTCCCACTAATCAATTGGTAAATCAGGTGGTTGAAAAAGCAAATTCCGTGTATGGTTTTAAAGTTCATGGCTTTACAGGAAGTAGAGCAGAATATGATCAGAAAGCTGTTTCTAGTTATACGAGAGCAGAAGGAATCGCTATTACAAACTATAGTAGCTTATTCAACACAAATTCTTTTTTTAATGATGCTGATGTTATTATTTTTGACGATGCACATAGTTCTGAAAATTATATCGCCAGTAACTGGAGTTTGAAAATTTCATTCTTTGAGTCTCGTGAATTGTTTTTATCTTTAGCGGAAGTCTTAAAAGATACTTTGGAAACTACTCAGTATAATCGGTTAGTAAATGAAAATTCTTCAGAAGCTAATTGGTATGATAAACTTCCAAATCTTAAAATGGCGGAAAAAATAGAAGAGTTGATGCCCCTGATTGAATCTCATGTTAAGGGCACAAAATTGAAGCACCCTTGGAATAATATTAAAAATCACTTACATGCATGTAATATGTTTTTTAGTAACACTGAAATATTAATAAGACCTTACATACCACCAACAATGACTCATGAGCCTTTTGCGAATGCTAAGCAAAGAATTTATATGTCGGCCACTTTAGGCGAAAGTGGTGAATTAGAACGTATTACTGGAGTAAGAAACATCCATAGACTTCCTATAGCAGATGAGTGGGGAGTAAAAAGTATTGGAAGAAGGTTTTTTGTTTTTCCTAATGCTTCCTTCAAGGTTAACCAATCTGTGGAAATTTTACTCAGTATAAAAAAGTTACAAAAAAGAGCCTTAATATTAGTCCAAGATGAGAGAAGAGTTCAGGCAGTAGAGAAAGTTATAAAAGAAAACTCAAAATCAGAGATCTATTTGAGTAAGGACATCGAAAAAACTAAGGAGGATTTTACAAATTCCGAAGATGGTATTGCTATCTTAGCAAACAGGTACGATGGTATTGATTTAGATGGTGAAAAATGTAACCTTCTTATGTTGCTAAGCTTACCTAATGCTACCCATCTTCAAGAAAAATTTATAACTAATCGTATGGCTGCCTCTGTTTTATTTAATGAAAGAATAAAAACAAGAATAGTACAAGCCATTGGACGATGTACGCGTTCAGATGTAGATTATGCTGCTGTAATAATATTTGGAACAGATTTAGAAAATGCTTTAATATCTCCAAAGAAAATAACACAGTTTCAACCTGAAATGAGAGCTGAATTAGAATTTGGTTATGATCAGTCAGAGAATCACGATAATATTGACGACTTATTAGATAATTTGAAATTGTTTTTTGAGCGTGGAGAAAAGTGGGAATCAGCAGAAGAAGCAATTATTAATTTAAGAGACGATATAATAGAGAGTGATGGAAAACACGAAGCAGATACTAATAACTTCCAAAATTTAAAGGCAGCTGCAATGCATGAAGTGGATTTTCAGTATGCATTGTGGAAAGAAGACTACGAAGATGCGATGAATAGTATTGATCAACTCTTAAGATATCTGAATGGACAGGAATTAACGGGATATCGAGGTTTTTGGTATTATATTGCTGGCTATGTTGCATTTCATATGTATAAATCTGGAACGAATGGTTATTATCAAGTTTCAAAAGATTTTTATAAAGCTGCTTCACAATGCACTAGCACTATAAACTGGTTCAACAAGCTTGTTGACCAAAAAGAGATTATTGGTGCGAATAGTGTAGAAGAAGGAGCGATTGACGTATTAGAGCGAATTGAACTCCAAATATTAAAAGATGGTGTTAAAAATCCTCACAAATTTGAGACACGGGTTGAAGGCATTCTGCAAAAACTTAGGAGTAATGATGGTAATGAATTTGAATCTGGACATATGGAATTAGGTAATCTTATAGGATATATCTCCGATAATGGTAAAGGAGATTCCGACCCCGATCCATGGTGGATTATCAATGATAAGTTTTGCATAGTTTCTGAGGACAAAATTTATAAAAAAGAAGAAAAAGGTATACCTACCAAACATATTAAACAAGCTCAAGGACATGAAGACTGGATACGTGCAAAGGTTGATATTTTAAGAAAAGATGCATTAATTCAAACCATTATACTTACAAACTCGAATCGTATTGAGAGTTCAGCCATCCCTTTTGCAAATAAGATTTATCATGTTAATAGGGATGAATTTGTGGGATGGGCGATTAAGGCTATAGAAGCACTCAGAAAAATGCGAAGAAGTTTTAGACAAGAAGGAGATATAATTTGGCGTCTTGAGGCTGAAAAAATTCTCAAGGAGCATCAGGCGTCCCCATCTGATTTTATAGAATTTATACAAAAGAAAAAGCTTGTTGAGCTCCCTGTAACCAATAAATGATTTAATAGCTTTGAAATAAAGTTTGATTAAAAATATGCGATAAGCATTGATTTAATAGCTTATCGCATACTAATCTTTTGAATAAAGATTGATTAAAACTACTACACTCACAAATACTCACATTTTGTTTTTAGAAAAAAGGTTGATAATTTCGAAAGCCTAATCTTCAAGAGCCGGCAATTGATGATAAATTTTAGTTTTTTACATATAACTTCATAAATTCATCTGCAAATTTTCTTACAAAGTCTCGGTCAAGTGCAGTAGCCAAAGTTTCATCATTGCCTCTAGCATTTTTACTCCAATTATAAGAACCATGCATTACAAATTCAAAGTCAATTATACAAAATTTATCATGAAGTCTATTTGATAAACGATTTCCTTTTAGCTGGACTTTCACAACTTCAAAATTACTTTCTAATTTTTCCATCAAATATCTATTTGAATCTTCATCTGATGTAATGATTCGTACATTTACTCCAGCACTTTTACTTAATAGTAACTCTTCAAATATCTCTTTATCTGTAAACCAAGCTACAGCAACCCATATCGTATATTTCGCATTTCGAATACCTTGAATTATTGTATTTTTTATTTCATCAAAAACAACATCATGCTCAATACCTTCTTCATTATCAAGTTCTACAGGTTTTGGCTTTATATTTAATCCTCCAAACTCATAGTTAGATGTTTCCATGTATACCATAGATGCCACATCTGCTAATTTAACCTTTAATTTTCTTGCTGTTTTTAACATAGGTATAGGTACTCTTAAATCTATATACTCCCAAAAATAGCCTGGTTTGTGTGCATAAGAACGTGTTTCATCATATGTAATTATGGAATTTCTTAAAATACCAAGTAAGTCATCTTTATCTTTATACTCATCATATTTTACTGTCTCTATCATTGTTTTCAAAAATTGTTGTTCGTTCATTTTATCCCCCTTAAATCTTTCATCTAACCTAATCTCTTAATTTCAGTACCGTACATAAGAAAAGCCTACACAATTATAATAAACGATCGAACTTTGTTATAAATGATCAAACTTTATTGTAAAGCTACAACAACACTTAAATATTTAATCAAGATAAACCAAATAACAGTACAGCCGTATTCCTTCGATTGGTGAAAATGATTTATAACATATGGTATTAAATATAGGAAACACCCAAAAAAGCATCTGATTTCTTTGCAGATGCTAAATTTAATAGGGGAATTTACTTTTTGTATATTTTATATCCATTCTTTTGGTATTAATGCCTCTTCACCACGCCACCGTTCCACCAAATGCACGTTTTTAATATTTTTCCAAGTTATTTCATCTGCATGCTCAATTACAATTATTTGTAAGTTGTTGTTTGTTCTATTAATCCCTAGAGAGAGTGCTGAGAAGATTTGATTAACCCTTTTAATATCATCAGAAAATCTTTTGGTAATATCCTCGTCTTTATTCTCATCATTATCCCCAGGCCATTGCTCAGGAAAGTAAACTTGACTTGGCTGATCGAAAACAATGAAGCTTGGTACAGCATTATCTTTAATTGAAATAAAATATTCGTGAAGCGACAATAAGGATGATATATGATAGCCCATCCAATTGGCACCACTACCAATTTCCCATAAAAAGTCCTCGCGTTTTCTCTCAGACGATATTTTTAAAGTAAGATTAGCAATATCGACTCTTACTAAACTCTCTGGATTTTCTACCCCTAAGATGCCTGTATAATGTGATATTATATTAGTGATTTTTGATAAGGCGTAATTCGTTTTTTGTTTTATTGACTCAGGGTCTATTTTTGATTGTATTTCTTTTATGCGTCCCTCTAAATTTTTTACATTAATATCCAATTCACTATCAGTACTGGTTAGATTTATATTCTCTAATGATTGTTCTAATTTACCAATAAACCTATATATTTCATTTTGCGTTTGTACAATTGACTGTACTTTATCCGACTTTTCTTCAAGCATACTTCTATGCCTACGAACATTGTTTAAGTTTTTCTCTAAAGTATTAATAAGTATTTTTATTTGTATGATTTCTTTATCTAAAACTTCATGTGAATCAATTATGTTATTAGTAGACTCCTGTAGTTCGTTGGAGGCTTCCTTTAATTTATTTATTTGATTATATGCCTTTTCACTTTGATTACCGCAGAAAGGGCAATCTGTCTTTTTATTTATCTTGTCTATAAACCAATCAATACCATCTAACCTTCTTTGTTTTGCTTGTAAGGTTTTATCAAATTCTTCTTCAGAAGATTTTAATTTTTCTAGTCTTAGCAGCTTTAATTTTTGATTTCTTAATTCATATGAGATCTCATACTCTTCATTTATTAGCACATTGAGCTCTTCTACTGCTCTTTCGGTATTCCCTACTTTTATAGTAAGTGTTTGATAAGATTTGATATTCTTTATAATAGAATTCAAATAATTTATATAAGTCGTTATTTCCCAATGTTGTGATGGGTTTGGGGCGTCGCTTAGTAGTCCAAATTCTATTGCCTTCGAATAAAATGATTTAATTTCTCCTAACCACGTATTGGCAGCCTTTTTTCTACTTAATAGTTCTTTTTGCTTTATTTTCAACTCTTTTTCTAACTCTCTTAATTCTTTTCTCAAAAACAAGGTTTCTTTATCAATTGCTCCTAGAATTAAGGGGAAAATATACTTAAGTTTCTCTTGATGCTCATATGTATCAGCTTTAAAAAATAAGGTATAAGGATTTGCGATTATATGTTGGGATTGAAAATTAAATGCTACCATATCTCTTACACTAGGCTTGTTTCCAAAAGACTGGGTTTCATCTTCTCCATTAAAATTTAAGGAAGGAAGACCCACAATATTATTTAAGCGAGTTTTTACAGCATTTAAATTACAATTTTTAAATGGTTTATCAATAATGGAAATAGTGTTTCCTTCTTGCATATACATCTCTGTACTTTGCAAATTTTCGCCAGGTTCTTTCCTAGCTAAAAGCATTTCCCGATTATCTATCTTTACGATTAGTCCAAACCAACTTGTTTTTTCTCTTATTACACCTGTGGGTATTGCACATTTCTCACTACCTAAACAATAATCTATAATTGATATTAGTGCTGATTTACCAGTTTGACTATTACCAGTTATAACGTTTATTTTATTATCTTCAAATTTTATTTTTCTGATTTCCTTTTCCTTATCTTTGGGCCATAAAATAATATATCTGATCTTTATATTCATATTTAAAACCTCACTTTTAGTATGGCTGCTAATTGAGAAATGTTTATAGTGGCAAACCAATATCCCAATCTTTTTGAAGTAGATAAAATGGTTTTTATTTCTTCATCAATTATTTGATATGGAGGAGTTCGTCGACTAGGTAACAATTGACTGGTATTTTCATCATATTTTAATAAACCAACTGAAAAACCTATATTTATTGCATTAAAGGTTTGTTCAGACATAGATTCCATCCGTTTTTGTAACCCTAAGTATAATGCTCTATCCTCAGAGATTGCACTATAGAACCCACCCTCCAAATTCTTTCTTGAAATCATTGTTGATACTTGTTTATTAAAAGCGAGAGGTAGTACAATCATTGTTATTGGCAATAAGGGCCCTTGTTTGTTTCCTGTTGCTTTATAATAATGAAGAACAAAACTCCACAATGCTAAACTGCCTAAGGCAGAATTTTGTACAATATCATGTTCCATTAAACGTTCCATCTCTATATCACCTATGACCTTTTTAGTTTTTTAATATAATCTGGATGCCATCCAACTTCCAACTCATCTGCTAACATGTGGTAACTTCCCCGTGTAAGATAGTAATTTTCAGTTGGTTGACCGGCTAATGCTTCCCTATGATCTAATGTGTCAATTAATATATCCCCACCATATTCTTCTCCTCGATATTTTTTTTCATCTTCATTGCGTGATCTCGAATACTTAAAATTGTATCTCTCATATATAAGCTTCCATCTTTCAACTAGACTTTCCTCGAATATTTCAAAATCTTCTTTCGTGATGTCCCCTTCCATAGATAACCTAGTTCTTTCGGTATTACATCTTAAAAAATCATCAATTGAATTAATTAACAGTTCATTATCTTCGTTTAATGATAATAGGTATAGTTGTCTAACAAACATTTTATGTAATTGTGCTTTACGTTCTATATCACTAATAGGCAATAGACTTTTTGAAGTTTCTTTAAAGGTTTTATCCTGAAACCGTGATATTACATTCCAATACTGTTTATCAAAAGCTCTACGTGAAATCCAGGCAGGCTTTCCTTCACGCCATAAGGTAATTACAGTAGTATGAATCCAACCTAATAGAGAATAGTAAATTTCATTAAAAGGGATATCTGTAGGTAAATGGAGAATGTCGCTCATTTTCTCTTTTAATTCTTCACCATGACTAGTAGCTAAACCATCTGTCAAAACCACTCTTTTTATTAATGCACCTAATTCTTCATCATCATATTCCAATACAGAGGTTACTATTTTTAATACCCCTTTAGGTACTGAGTCTTTTTTTGTCCGAATTTCTTTGATACAGGCTAAAACTTCATGTTCCGTATTTGATGTCCCAATTCTTTTTGCTAAACAATCTGATAAAACCTTATTAGTTACTAGGTGAAATTGTGCATAGTTAATATCAACTTCTTGTTTTTTTATTTCCTTCAACCATATATGTAATGTATTCCATAAATCTTTACTATGATCACCAAAAGGTATATTGCTAGAAATAGAGTGTTTATCTTGTTCATAAATGGAATGTTCTTTATTATTTTTTGCAAATTTAACCACATCATCGTTAGTCTCTATTCCAACGACTGCTCCTCTTTGACTATTAATTAACCAGAATAGGGCTCTCTCTGGTTGAAACAAATACCCAGCCATTTGCCCAGGTGCAGTATGTTGGCTTGAAATATTCAATCAAATTCCTCCTTACTTAACATAGTATTGATTTGATAGAACATCAGTTATATATAAACCAAAAAATAAATGTATGATAAGTTAAATATTACAAGATAATGTTAATTTAAACCATGTTTAATCATTGGTTTATAATAATTAATTAATATAACAATTTAAGGGCTACTAATCACTTAAAATACTTTATCTTTCATAAGTGTCTTCACTACATAAA
>NZ_CP133767.1:0-31136 GCF_031345095.1 Peribacillus sp. R9-11
AAGAATCGTAGAAAAAGGGATAAAATTATACGAATAATCCTGCCCATTCGGTCGAAAGAACAGCAAAACCAATAATGAAAAACTGTATCCAATCATACCTGCCTGCCACCAAAACCGAGGAAGCATGACCGTTTCACCTCGAAACAAAAGAACCAGCATCGAGACAACAACCAAGATACAAACCCACACAACCACGATAACCAAAGGATTCAAATATAAAAGGAGCTGAAGAAAAACAGACAGCCCACACAAAAACAAAGCTTGCGATAACAAAAGGGAAAGAATAAAGGATTTTAGTGACATGTATTTTTCTCTCCTTCTATTTCCTTCCAAAAGTAACTCATATCTTTTTATCCTAGGACATCTTGTACAAGGCGTCAACAAACTATATGAAAAAGAGACAGAACATAAAATTCTCTCTCTTTTTCCGTTTATATAGAAAACTCTTAGTATACTAAGAGTCGCTAATATGAATGTATGATAGTAAACAACCAATTAAATAAAAGGAAGCAGCTTCACAACAGAAGTTAAAAATGCGGAGAACATATGATGGCTATTATCTGACATGAAAAACCCTCCTCTATTCGCAAAATTACTAGGGTCTATTGAACTCCTGTCTACTTGTCTGGGTCACATTAAGGGTAAGTTATTATCTGTTCAACTTTATCAAGAGTAAGCGCATTACTTGGTATAAATTGAGCAGTTAATTGATAGTCACCTTTTGAAAGTAACTTCGAATTAACCTTTATTGTATACTCCCAAGTATCTCCTTTATTAAATTCTTTTTTGTGTTTTTCGGTCGGTTGAGATTCAATAGTAATAATATTGCCCTCTTTAATTGGACTATCAGTTAATGTGTGGAATCCTACGTCAATTTCATTACCTGTGCCAAATAGCAGATTAAAATTTTCATTTGTATTATTGGTAATTTTATAAGTAAAACTCTCGTAGTCTTTGGTTTTTAATTGATGTTCAATGGATTGTTTGACGTTAAGATCCATTCTGTTGTTCTTTTTGTCACTTTGAGCTATATAGTCAAAATATAAAAAGACGATAAGAAGAATAGCAACAATACATAAAACTAACTTTTTCATATATAACCCTCCGCAAAGTTTCATAATGTTCATGTAGAAATTCCGTTCTTTTAATTTTGAGCTTGTACATCCCCACTAAATCATCTTCCTGAATAACGTATATGTGGCTCAAAAAACCTTCCCTCATCCTACTTCTACCATTATTTTCGTTAGGTAATTTTCGTAACCCTTTACTGAGACTTCATCTAACATATACTCTTCGTATGAAAACGTTTTGAGGTTCAAGTTTTGACTTTGCATAAAGTTTACTATTTTTTCATATGTTTCGGAAATACACTTATAACTCCCTTTATGATAGGCAACAATATATTGTCCCTTGGGCTTTACATATGTAAAAGAGCTCGCATGATTGTCCATAACTTTCGTGTACAAATATGAATAGTTATCATGGTCTCCTTGAACTATCTTTTCTTTGTTTATCATGGCCCCAATAGGGAAACCCGTATAAAACTTATTTCTATTACAGTAATCGATAAATTTAGATGTTGATCTTAAAAAATCAGCATCAGAAGAATTCAAGATGGAATCACTAAGGAAAAGTTGTTCTTCCTCCTGAAATTCTAATGTGATTTGAGAATAATCAATACGTATCGCTTTTTCCGTGAGGGATATTTTCGTTTCAATAATCTTCTGTATTCGATAAAGATTATCTATTTTCTTTTCTAATTCTATGGATTTTTCTTTAAAAAGGTTAATTAATTCTATAGGAGATCTGTTAGTAAGAAACCATTTAATCTCTTTCAAGGGCATTTTAACTTCTTTTAAAAGTGTGATGACAGAAAAAACTTCAAATTGTTGATAGGAGTAATACCGATAGCCTTTTTCATTTTTTATATCAGGAGAAAAAAGCCCAATCTCATCATAGTGAATAGTTTGTTTTTTTACATTACATAGTTTGGCGAATTCTCCAGTAGTAAAATATTTGCCTAAATTTCCATCGACCAATACAATCTCTCCCTTGACTATATGGTAACCATATACCTTAGGCTATTAGTATATCATGTTAACAAAACGGCTAAACATGAGGGAAAATGAGGAAGGATTAATATTATGACCATCACTATTATTGAAGTCACGAACGAAAATGTAAATGATATTTTAAAATTGGGAATAAACACAAAGCAAAAATCGTTTATTGAAACGACAGAACAATGTTTAGAAGAAGCCATGGAGTGTAAATATTATAAGCCAGTGGGACTTTATTCAGACAATAGCTTGGTCGGTTTTGCTATGTATGGATTTTTTCCCGAAGAAGGGAAAAATGGAAGAGTGTGGTTAGATCGTTTTTTAATTGATGCTAGATATCAAGGTCTTGGGCTTGGAAGTATTATGTTAAAAGCTTTAATACAACGATTAACTAAAGAATATAATTGTAATGAAATCTATTTAAGTGTAGTTGAAGATAATCAAGCTGCACTTCACTTGTATAAGAAATTTAACTTTACATTCAATGGTGAATTAGATATTAACAAAGAAAAGATCATGGTTAAAAAAGTATAATACATCAGAATGGTATAAATAGATATACATGTAACATGCCACCTAATTGGTGGCATTCTATCTTGATAAACAACTTGTTTTATTGATCAAGAATTTCATGCAAATAATCACCATGTCCTCTAACCAATTCTACTTCGCCCAACATAGATACCCAAAAGAATCGGAACGTTAAACCAGACTCTGCCCCACCACCTGTGGGATTATATGTCCATCCTTCTCGCATCTCATGAACGGTTATTTTATAAAAATAACGCTCATGTATTGCCCCATCATCGCATTTCCATCGATCCTGTATAATTAATTGCTCTACATTAAAATTCATTAAACCTGTTTCTTCCCTGATTTCACGAATAACTGCATAATAAGGATCTTCTTCTGCTTCTACTTTACCTTTTGGTATCTGTATCCCAGCCTCTTTAATAGGATGTTGAAATACTAATACTTGTGGTTTTCCCTCTTTGATTCGTGTTATATATCCATAAGCTTTTTTTATAGCGGCCATTACACACCACCTTTTAAATTGAAGAAATAGATAAACTTCAATTAGATTTTTTGTTTTTTCTTGGTTTCCATTGCAGACCAAAAGCTTATAAATCTTTTGCCTCCACACTTTTAACGGAATAATATCTGCTCTTAGAAGGCTTCATACTGAGTATAAATAACAAAATTGTAAGAGCAAACATGCTTATTGACCCGGTAATGACTACGAACTGAATCGAAATTAACTGGGCTGAAACTCCCACAATTGTTGTCGTAATAATAATCAAACATGCTTCTAACAAGCCAAATACACTTCCGACTCTTCCCATAATCTCAACTGGTATATTGTTTTGATAAAATGTTTGGTAGCCTGTATTGGCAAAAGCCAGCGAAAAGGCAATGATAAAAAATCCTAACGCGGCAATCGAAAAGGAACTTGAAAAGGAATAGATTATATAACCTACCGAAACAAATAAAGAGCCTAAGCCAATTAGAAAGGATATTTGTATTTTACTCACAATCATTGTATTTACTAGAGCCCCTGCAATTATACCTGCCCCGGCTATACTTACAAGGAATCCGTAATCTGTGTCAGTTAAAAAAAGCACAGCTTTTGCAAAGGCTGCCTCTTGTGAATCTATAGCTGTTGCCATTACCATCATGCAGCTAAATAAAAAGTATATAAACATAATATAAGAGTATTGTCGACTGAAATTAAGGACAATCGCCCAATCCTGTTTTATTATTTTCCAAGAAAGGTAACTATCGGATTGCTCAAGGGAACAATCCTTTTCAAGATTAGGCATAAATAAAGTTATGATTCCTGATAAAAATAATGCTACTGCGTTAATATAGATGGCTAAAATGGGTGTACCGATTAAAAAAAGGATGCCCGCTATCGCTGGACCAATTAAGAAAGCCCCAGAATCTATTAAGCTTCTAAGTGAGTTAAATCGTTTTCTCTGTTCAATGGGTATTAATTTTGTTATATAAGACCTTGATGTTGTTCCAAACATAGCCCCTGCCATATTAATCACAAAGACAACCGAATATATTACCCAAATAGAAGAAGTCAATGGCAGCAAAGCTATGAATACCGCTCGAAATAGGTCAAGTGCCACCATTAGATTCCGCTTATTTATTCGGTCAATAACGCTGCCAGCCCATACATTCGTGAATAACGCAGCTATCGGTTTAACAATATAAAGTCCAGCTACGGCAAGCGCTGAGTTAGTCAAATCCAATACGATTAAATTAAGTGCAATAAAATAAACCCAAGCACCAAAGTTTGAAATTCCTATTCCAAATAATAATATCGAAGGGTATTTCCAAGATAATAATAGATTTTTGAATTTCATCTTTTCTCCTTATAGTTGTATTGAATTTTATTAAAAAATAGAAAAATCTCGTCTCCAAGACATACATCTTGAGGACGAGATTAAAAGTCGTGGTTCCACATCTGTTTATTAATATGTCACCATATTAACCTTATTAGGTACGGCACTTAATAAAAATGCGAATACCTTAGCTCTATAACGGAAGCTCCCGTCACACTTTTCCCCAAAACATAAGGTTCCAAAGTGAAGCTCAAAGGCTTGCTTCAATAAAAAACTCTTACTCCTTTTTAGCTAACAGAGCTCTCTAAAGAGTTAATCTTATCTTCATTGCACCCTAGTCTGATTTAACTAAATATTAACATTTTTAGACTAATATTGTAAACAAAGTCCCGAAATCCTCCCAAATACTTTTCGGAATATTCTCTTTACACCATTAAGTGATTAAAGAAAGAATTCATACTTATCTCAGCAAGTATGCTTGGCACTAACTAAGTTATGAGGTATTTTAGATTTGAAGTCTCACATATTCACCCCTGTACTTTATCTTCAGTAGCGAACTTATAATGATAACAAGTATGATACAACTCTTCTAATTCTTGTTTAGTTGGGACCCTCGGGTTATTAGCAGGGCTCCCGCTATCTATGGCGTCTCTTGCCATTTTACTGACTGAGAGATTAAATTTCTCCTCTTCTATTCCCCATCCTTTGAGATTAGGAATGTTCAGCTTTTGGCAAAGTGCCTTAACAGATTCTACCGCAACTAAAGCTGCCCTTTCTATAGAAAGGTTTTTATATTCAGTTTTAAAAATTCTCCCCAAATCCGCCAACCGCTCCATACAGGCTTCCTTGCTGAATTCTAATACCGCTGGCAATAGCATGGCATTCGAGTATCCATGAGGTACATGGAACAAAGCTCCAATTGGTCTCGACATTCCATGTACTAAACAAACGGAAGAATTCGAGAATGCTATCCCTGCTTGAAGGGCTCCTAATGACATCTTTTCACGGGCATCTATGTTATCCCCATCATCGTAAGCGTTTTCAATATTCTCCACAATCAATCTCATCGCGGACAGAGCCATTGTGTCTGTCATTGGGTGAGACCGTTTTGATAAATAGGCCTCAACCGCATGACTTAATGCATCCACACCCGTCGCAGCTGTTATATGTGGTGGAGAAGAAACTGTCAGCAACGGATCGACAATGGCGACTAAAGGCATAAAATTCGGCTGTTTAATCATCATCTTCACATCATCATCGGTGTTGGTAATAACAGTAGCATCCGTCGCTTCTGAACCAGTTCCAGCAGTTGTTGGAATAGCAATGTGCGGTATTGCCGCTTTGTCTGCTATTTTTCTTCCGCCCATATATTCTCCAATATATCCACCATTCGTAGCCAGGACAGCAATTGCTTTCCCAGTATCAATACAGCTTCCTCCACCAAGGGAAATGATTAGATCACATGACTCCTTTTCAAAAAGTTCTAATGATTCTTCCACATATTGGTCTGTTGGTTCTGAATCAACTCCAAGATAAACTGCACTTGCTACTCCGTTGTCATGAAGATACTGACAACATTGATTGACACAACCGAGTCGGCTCATTACCTTATCACTTATAATGAGTGCTTTCTTCCCACATAATGCCGCTTCCGCTCCCACTTTCTCAAAAGATTTCCTCCCATATATAATAGTCTGTGGCATTCTGAAAAATTCAAATCCCTTCACTTGATAATCCCCCTTTTGTTTTCATACAAATAAATAAAACAAAAACCAATACCGCACATCCTTATTGAAAAGCACTGAAGAGAGTTCCAGTATCCCTGTAGAAAACATACAGAGCCTTGCATCCGAAATGCTTGACCCCTGGAAGATATCGTTCTCCATTACCTTAAAGTAAAAGAAAATGAAAAGGCAGCTGACATAACAAATTTAGTAAATTACCAATGTACTAATTGATTCTGCTTCTTGTTTTATATTTAAGATAATACCAAGTTTTTTATCTATCATCTGATTAACTCTTGAATACATATGCATCTCTGCTAGTGAATACAATGTAATAAATCTTTTTCACTAGGGGCGAAGAGATGTCTAATAATCAGTTAACGACTCAACAAATGATTAGCATTATTAAAAATGGTCTTAAAAAGTCGCAAGTTCCCAAGAATATTACTATTGTGGGCGCAGGACTAGCAGGACTGGTTGCATCTTCTCTTTTGAAGAATGCAGGGCACAGCGTCACCATCCTTGAAGCAAATAACAGGGTGGGCGGACGCGCCTATACAATACACTCTCCCTTTAGCAATGGGCTTTATTTAAACCTAGGTCCAATGCGTATTCCTGAAGGTCATTTTTTGACATTAGAGTATATTAAAAAATTCGGACTAACCGTAAACCAGTTTATTAACCGAACTCCAATGGATATTCTTTATCTCAATGGTATCAAAACACGTCTTAACATTTTTGAACGGTCTCCTGGTATTCTCAACTTTCCCGTTGCCCCGAATGAAAGAGATAAAAGCGCAGAGATGCTGATGAATTTAGCTACACAGCCCATTCTCGATTTTATTAAACAAGATCCAAAGAGAAATTGGAATCTCGTAGAAAAAGAATTTAAAAACTACTCACTAGGAACTTTCTTAAACACTTACCATTATCAATATGGAACGACTTTTTCAGATGGCGCGGTCGATATGATCGGTTTACTCCTTGACTACGAAGCATATATGGGGATGTCATTTGTTGAAGTTTTGCGAGAAGCGGCGTCCTTTGGAGCAAATCGTTACTATGAGATAACCGGTGGTATGGATCTGCTTCCAAGGGCATTTCTTCCACAATTAAAAGATGTCATTATGTTCTATCAAAGGATGACGAAAATTGTCCAACATAACAACCGTGTAACCATCCATTCCACCCACCCGCACACCCTAGAGGATTCCACCATAACTGGTGATCTTGCCATCATAACTATTCCCTTTTCAGTGTTACAATTTGTGAAAGTTGAACCATACCATTCTTTTTCCTATTATAAACGGAGAGCAATTCGTGAACTGAACTATATGAGCGCAACAAAAATCGGAATCCAGTTTAAAAGCAGGTTTTGGGAAAGGCACCACCAATATGGTGGTAAATCCATAACTGACCTTCCGATTCGATTCACTTATTACCCAAGTCAGGGGATTGGTACAAAAGGTCCTGCTGTGGTTTTGGCAAGCTATACATGGGCGGATGAGGCTTTAATATGGAACGGTCTATCAAACGAAGAGCGCATTCAATATGCTTTAAAGAACTTAGCTGAAATTTATGGAGACCAAGTCTATTCTGAGTTTGTATCAGGAACTTCCTTTAGTTGGGTCGATAATGAGTATTCTTCTGGAGGTTTCGCTGCTTTTGAACCGGGTCAGGAAACCGAGTTGTATCCCTATATCCCTATACCTGAAGGAAGAGTGCACTTTGCCGGTGAACATACTACTCTTACTCACGCTTGGATGCAAGGGGCGATTGAATCTGGAATACGGGTTGCATACGAAGTGAATGACTTGCCAAAATAAAACAGAAAAAAAGGTAAATCAGATGTTTACATAGGGACTTCACATGTTTCCTAAAAAATTTCATAGAGTCCTAAGTTTATTACCATTTAGGTCATTGGATAAAGATGTATTTAAGACTATTATTGGAGTAAACGAGCAAAAAGTCAATAACTTCCAAGCGACAAACTATCTAAAAAATGTATATTAAGTAAAAGTATTGTCGCCCTAGTGATTACCACATGTCTTAGAGAATAATCCAGGGCGAGGTTTCCCCCGCCTCGACTGGATCTGATTTCCAATTTTCTTACGACTCATTGTTCGCTAATGCATAATTTGCCAATGACACACTACCTTTAACTTCTTGTTTATTAGCAGAGTAATCGAAAATGCTTTTATCTTTGTAAATTCTTTCCCCGTTAGTCACTAGTGGATAATGTTTCCCACGTTGCATATTTACATAAGCCAATGAATCTATAAATCCTTTTTATTACTTCTCTTCTTTAAAATTTGTAAATGGCTTGTGAGAATATACACTACCATATGACATATACTCTAACTTCCTCATAATATCGAAAACTGATGAGGAAAAAGTTATGCCTTATATCTTATGGATCAAGGTAATCTTCCATGATTTTTTACTCATTTCCTTTAGAGCCATTTTCGATATCACATTCTCTATTACATCCAAATCTTTTAAGCTTTTTTGAATATTTCCATCGCAATATTTAATATACACAAAAAAAACTCATTCAATATAAATGAGTTTGAAAATATAACGTAATATGGATGTTAAGCTTCAGATTGCCTGATTAACGCAGGAATTTAAATAGTTGAAATACTGAAAAAGGACATAATGAGTGAATTATTATTCAATATGCTTGACCCTCTACTAACTTTTAATGTTCAATTATTTTCATGATCCAGTTAATAAGGACCTATGAATTCAGATGATATTACCTTTGAAAAAAAAATTTATCAATGGATTCTTTTTCTTATCTGTTATCCTTAACTCATTCATTATTATTTGATCCTCATGATCGGCTATCCATTTCCTTAGTGCATCTTTATCCTGGCATTGAGTTAAATACGTCTGTCCACCTTTACCTGTAGCGTTAACAACATATCTATTAAACGTCTTCTCCATACTTGCCCGCCTTTTTTATATAATGTATTAAAATTTCAAAATACGAATTCAATAAACTTTGAGATTTTCTGTATCTAATTCCAAAAGGAAATACCATATATTTATTTATTAGAAACATAAAATTACTGGATGTTATTTTTCAAATTTATCGAACCTATCATAATGTCCCAACTAATTTTTGTCAATAAGTTTTTAATATGTAAAAAAAACGTAAATTTTCTGTTTTGTTCTAGCAAATTTTTTTTACAATTTAGGGGTTTACAACTAGTAAATGATGGGAGTAGAATACGTTTATCAATTTAATGCATTTCGGCCTAAACTCAAGTAAATTGAGTACGGAGGAACCAATCATTTGGGGTTAATTCTGCCTTGCAGAAAGGATGAGATCAGCTCTTTCGCCATCCTACCCGTCAGCTAACTTCGTCGGCTAAAGCGAAGGAGGTCATAAGACCGCCTATTTCAGGGGCTTTTTTGTTTGCTTTTCTGTAACAAAATAGCAGCCAGATGTTATGTAGGTCTTTTTATTATGCTTTAAAAAAGGATTTTCCAAAGAGCATTACCTAAGCTTGATTAAGGATAATGAATACCTTTTTTCACAAATAAAAGGGCTTGTGCAGAATGGACGCATGTATAGCAAAAGGAACTTGGTCTATTGATTGTTTATCTAGATGGATGACGAATGGAATGCAGTACGAGCGAAATACTAACCCTATCACTCGATAATGGTTAGTTATCTGTGGATATATTACGTTTGTTAGTAGGTTGCTAATTCATTAACAGGGTAAGGATGATCAATTTGATAAAAGCAAAAGATTTGTTAGATCCACCAAAAATTCTTGTACTTGGCTTTGCCTTCCTGATACTTGTTGGAGCCTATTTATTAACCCTGCCGATTTCCACTGAAAATGGGAATGGTCTTTCTTTTCTAAATGCTTTATTTACCTCAACCTCTGCTACATGTGTAACAGGGCTTGTCGTAGTAGATACGGGAACCACTTTTACAACATTTGGAGAGTTGGTCATTTTATCACTCATTCAAATAGGCGGCTTGGGGTTTATGTCATTTGCGACGCTTTTCTTTTTCTTATTAGGCAAAAGAATTTCTTTAAAAGGCCGGTTAGTCTTGCAGGAGTCTTTAAATAATTTATCTATGGCAGGTGTAGTTAAGTTAGTAAAAAGGATTTTAATTTACACTGCCATTATTGAAATTTCAGGTGCCGTTATACTATCGATTCGCTTTTCTTTTGACATGCCAATAGGCAGAGCAATCTATTACGGCCTTTTTCATTCGATTTCCAATTTCAATAATGCGGGCTTTGACTTAATGGGAGGGTTTAGGAGCTTGACTACTTATGCATCAGATCCTTTCGTAACCCTTACAGTCGCTTCCCTGATCACATTAGGCGGTATAGGATTTATCGTGATGAATGAAATTTACGAATACCGTGATACCCATCGTTTGTCTGTACATACGAAGGTTGTACTGATGGCTAGCTTAATCCTTACAATTGGCGGGGCCATCTTAATCTTTATATTTGAATTTGGAAATGCCAAAACATTGCAGCCTTTATCTTTCATGGGGAAAACGTTGGCTTCTTTGTTTCAATCCGTTACTCCGAGAACAGCAGGTTCTAATACATTGAATATCCCTGATTTAACACAACCCACATTGCTGCTGATCATTTTCTTGATGTTTGTTGGGGCTTCACCGGGATCGACTGGCGGTGGGATTAAAACCACCACATTAGCGACGCTGATTGGAACGGTTTGGTCACAGATTAAAGGAAAAGAAGATGTGGTATTGTTTCGGTACCGCATTGTGAATGAAACGATATTTAAAGCATTATCCGTTACCTCCATCGGGGTATTTATCGTTTCAACCATCACCATTCTGCTGACTATTACAGAAACCGGAAGTGATTTCTTGACGGTTTTATTTGAAGCCACTTCAGCATTTGCTACCGTGGGTCTCTCAATGGGATTAACCCCTGAATTATCCCCCATTGGTCGGATGCTCATTATTTTCACAATGTTTGCGGGCCGGGTTGGACCTTTGACTTTTGCTTTTGCTATCGCAATGAGACGTAAACCAGATCCATTCCGCCGTCCAAAAGGCAAAATCATGATTGGTTAATCATTAATGAGGGAGTGTTAAAGATGGGAAAACGACAATATGCCGTTATCGGTTTAGGAAGATTCGGAACGAGTGTAGCTCATAGATTATATACAGCCGGACAAGAAGTCTTGGGTATTGATGTAAGCGAGGAAAGAGTCGAGAATGCAGAATTAAGTGTAACTCATGCAGTTATGGCTGATACTACCGAAGAAGAGGCACTAAAATCCATTGGAATCCGTAATTTTGATTGTGTCATCGTAGCCATCGGAAATGATATGCAGTCAAGCATTTTAACTACATTGCTTTTAAAGGAACTAGGAGTGAAAAAGGTAATAGCAAAAGCTCTAAATAAACATCACGGTCAAGTGCTCGCTAAAGTTGGTGCTGACTGGGTTATCTACCCTGAAAGAGATATGGGTGAACGGGTCGCTAATCAACTCCTATCACCCAACATGCTGAACTATATAGAACTCTCAAAAGAATACAATATCGAGGAAATCATTATACCCATAAGCATGACAGGAAAAAGTCTCAGAGAGCTTGATTTACGTGCGAAATATAATATCAGTGTTATTGCCATCGTGAGTAATGGAGAAATTATCATAGCTCCATCACCTGATCAGAATATCCTTGAAAAAGATATGCTTTTAGTGGTTGGTAATAAAGAAGATCTAGCCGTGTTTGCAAATATTGAATAACCTAGGTCCCTAACCAAGGAGCAGGCTACCCTTTCATTGGTTCCGGCTTTCGCTGTACGAGATGACCTAAAAAAGATTGGGCTTATCCGCCAATTAAGAATGTCTCATCGTATGAATCTGTGTCATAAATATCAATCCCTATAAAATCTAAACAGTCAGCATCCGAAAAGTGAAACACTATTTTCGCAGTATCTGGATGAGTAACTGATTGTTTTACTGATTTATCATGCAATCTGAAAGAGTAAAAAATCTCATTATCAGCAGTAGTTGCCTTTTTGAATATATGTACTGTATCAACAAGATGTTTAATTTTTATCGCAGTAGCTCCCGCTAATTCAATTCCGATGATCGGAACGTCGTTACAAAAATCTAACATTATGTCATTATTTTGTGGGAGCTCTTCAGTATATGAAATTTTGTATTTGTATGGTTCAACCAAGTAAATATAGCCCATTTCTGCTTCATTATCATATGTTACTTGTTTATCCAATGGTCCACCGTCCTCAATCTATTTTTCTCTTCTACTTGAAAACCAAATCTCTTTAATACTTCCTTACCATTTAAGTAAGAATTCCCCCAGTTAAACCATTTTTAGCTTTATGGCCTTGTGTCCCAGCCCGTAGATAGTTTATTCATTTGTATTAATCGCTTGGGCCAAAGTGGATTTTATCGTTACTTTATCAAAAGGCAGTTGAAGTTGCACAGCAGTAATAGCTATGTCTGGACGAAGTCCCGAAAGAGTTGTATCAACCCCAATTAGATGTAAGGATTCAATCAATTTTGACAGTTGTTGAGCAGATACACTGTCGATTGCATGAACACCTGATAAGTCTATAAAAAGCCTAGTAACATTTTTTTCTGCACATATTTGTAACGTGTTTTCAAGCAAGAACATCCCTCTCATTGTGTCAATATCGCCAATAAGGGGAAGTAACGCGGTGTTATCGTTTAGTGATATGACAGGAGAGCCTAATTCATTAATCGTATCCTGTTGAGCTTTCATTATTTCATTAGAATATCTATTGTTAGCTTCAGTAAACCTCTCTAGAACTTCACTGAACACTTTGATAACAATTCGATACCATGAATTTATTTCCTTTTGCGAGTATTGACCTTCATTTAATGATACAAATTGCTCAATAAAATCTAGATATTGCTCCTGCGTTCGAAAAAATTCTCTTAATATAAAATAGATGGGTGTTTCTAAATGCTGCCCATCCTGTGCGATTTCTTCAATCCACTCATCAAAATGCCTAAAGAATTCTGATTCCTCTTCTATAAACACCTGAAAAAAATGTAAGTGAAAATCGTTATTTTGTAGCTTTAGTTTTTTAATTACTTCGGGATTAGCTGAGCTATAAACGCCTATCACATCATTTTTATTTAATGTTTCGTACCATTCCTCTGTCAATTGTGCTGCTTTGTCTAATAGAAATGAATGTAATTTTTGGTTTCTATGCATAAATTTCTCCACCTATTTAATTTTTTATAAAAATAGCAGTCTAGTACTCGCTTCTATTTACCTCGTATACTTCAATAGAAGTAGGTCCTCACTATATTCCCAACAATATCCACAACCTCATTGTTATTATAGTTTAACATTTATGTTTTTTACCGACAATTTTTTCGCAATCCAATATATTCAAGGTATCTTAAGGAACCTCTATCAAAATTGAATTTTTCACAAAGAAAAAAGGATCTACACTCAGATCCTTAAAGTTCAATTTACTATTTTCATCATAAAGTTCATCCACACTATCTACAAAATCTCATCAGAGATCTTCATTATTATCTGAATGCCATCGCCCTATGCTTCCTCGAATTGCAGGGTCAAGTTCACAAAAATTACTTTTTCCTAAATAAAGCAGTCCATAAACCAGAGACCCCAAAGACTTCATTAGACCGCTTAAATTCCTTCATTTTACGTATTTCTATCTCTTCAAAATCCTTAAAAATCGTTCTTAGTTTTTCCTCAGTAAAACCTAACCCGCCTCTAAGACTTCCTAATCTATATACTTCCCAATCTGAAATATCTGCACCACCTAATATTCCTCCTTGAACAAAACAAGTAATCGCATAGAAACCCTTAGGCTTTAACGCCTTTTTCACCATTTCTATATAATTCATTCTTCTATGTGGAGCAATATGATGAAAGCAACCTGAATCATAGACGGTGTCATATTTTCCTTCTTCAATATCTAAGTCAAAAATGTTTTTTTGAATAAAATTTATGTTCACTTTCTTTTCTGTTGCCCACTCTTTTCCCCATTCAAGAGCTTCTTTTGAAACGTCAACAGCATCAACTGAGCAGCCCTTTTGAGCAAAATAAATGGCATTCCTTCCAGGACCACATCCAAGTTCAAGAACCTCCCCTGAACCAAGTAACTCTCTGTCAAAATAATTAACTAAATTCTCGTCTGGTAGGTTTTCAAAAAAGGGAATCTCCTTTTCACGATCTTCATAAAAATCATTCCAGAATTTAGTTGGTTCACGCAATAACGAGTCCAGCATTTCTAATAAATCTTCATAGTTATAAATCGTTTCAGACAAAATATCCCCTCTTTCCAATTAAATCCTTCCAACTAATTGTACTGAATTTCAAAAAATTTATTCACCTGAAGTTCTTGCTTCATAAAGACCCTTAATCATTGTTTCCTACCCCTTAGAAAGGCACGTCATCTTCATTTACAAATTATTATCTTTCTATACATTCCATTCATCATAATCGATTGATCTTCTAGGATTTTTAGATTTTTATCATGTCTACGATACAAGTCTTCAAACCGCAAGCCAATATCTGTACCTAAAACCCTAATAAAAGGTCTAAGAAGTTTCTTTGGTAATGATAGCTGTTTATTTTTAGAGATAAACTTATCGAATATAATTATTTTCCCATCTTGTTTTAAAACCCTAATCATTTCTTGAAAACATTTATTTGCATCAGGCACTACTGAAAGGACCAAACTTCCAACTATATAATCAAACGATTCATTGTTGAATTCCATATTTTGTGCATCCATCTCTAAAAACGTGATAGAGGTATTTCTATATCTCTCCATTGCTTTTTTAAGCATATCCTTTGAAAGGTCTATTGCTGTTATCTCTAAGTCAAAGTGCTTGATTAACTCTATGTCAGCACCCGTTCCTACGCCCACAAACAGAACTTTGTCTCTGCTATTAAACGATATCTCATCAAATACTCTTCTTCTGGCATTAAAAAAAAGATTTGAATTGAAAACTTTGTCATAAATTGGAGACCAAATCTTATATATCACTTTATTCCAAGAATTATTCAACATTCACCACTCCCAGATATCTCTTAACACTACTTCTACAAATACTAATAAATTCCTTCCAAGTATGATTGCATAAAGGACAATTAAGAAAAAAGGCCACACCTAAAGAGTAATATTACCTTGACTGTCATAGTAATATGTTATAAGTTATACCAAAGGAGGTGAGGATTTGGTTCAACGAAAACTATCCTCTGACCTACTACGCGGACATGTTGATACGATGATTTTAAAACTCCTGCAAAGTGGCGATAAATATGGTTATGAAATTAGTAAATTGATATATGTGAGTTCAAATGAGCAGTACGAAATAAAGGAAGCAACAATGTATTCCAGCTTAAAACGTCTTGAAAAAGACGAATGCATCATCTCTTATTGGGGAGATGCTACACAAGGCGGCAGAAGAAAATATTATAAAATCACCGCAATCGGAGAAGACACATATACGCAAAACAAAAATAACTGGGAGCAGGCCAAGCAAATACTTGAACGCCTCTTGTAGAAAGGAAGATAAAATGTGATTGAAAAACTAAATGCACATGTTCACAGCATTTTTGCTCCGTATCAAAATGCCAAAACAGCAAAGGAACTGGAAGAAGAACTGCTGCAAAACTTAATAGAGAAATATAATGACTATAAACAAAAAGGTTCTAGTGAGCAGGAGGCTTATAGATTAACGGTGGATTCAATTGGAGAAGTGTCAGAGCTCCTAGAAGCATTTAATCTCCAATACAGTGAGCTTGAGCAGGCGATAAACATGGACTATTCCAGGCAACGCTTATTGGATTCCGACTTCCGCTCGGTTTCGGTGCATGATGGAAAATTTAATTCCTGCGATTTAACCCGTTCTGATTTCAGCCATTCTGACCTGACGAACAGCACATTTAAAAGCAGTAACTTAAATAATTGTATCTTTGAAAACGTCAATTTAACGAGTACCCTATTTAAAAGTTCAAACTTAAAGGGAGTCATTTTTAAAAATAGTAGCTATAATAAAACCCACTTTAAAGGCTGTAATTTAGCTGGTCTTATCTTTGATGGGGAAACATTTAACCAAACCATTTTTGAGGGCTCAACATTGAAGAAAGCATCATTTCGCGACGCAACACTCAAGAATGTTCAATTTCGAACGTCTGATTTAAAGAAAATCGACTTTGAGGGTGCGTCAATGGATAAACTTACTTACAACTTTTTAATTGGAGCTAAGGTTAATCTTAGCAACGTAACAATACTTTAAAGGAGGGATTTTTATGAGTTTACCAATCGCCATTGTAGTATCTACCTCAATCATATGTGTGACTGTGTTCATAACTGCTGTGACATTAAAAGGGATGAGCATGGGAGACTAATTCAACAGCAACATTTTATCAAATTCCCCTTGCTAAGACTGAAAAAGTGTAAGTAGCCTTTCTTTTTTCCTTAAGTAGAGTGGCTTTACACAAGATTTCATCTAAATGGTAATGTCTTAGCTTGGGTTTTTATGTTTATTTAACATTTCCCCTCTAATTTAAGAAACAGAACGTTCCCCTTTATTCGAGTTATCAATGAACTTAAAGAAAGGAAGTAATATTCCTAATAAAGATACAGTGCAGATAATGCTTCCTATTAAAAAGTACAATGGACGTATCCCCCAGATATCACTCAAAAATGTACCTGTTATTACCCCTAATAGCATCGTACTTCTAATAATAAATAATCGAACCGAGGATATTTTCCCCATTAGATGATTAGGTACGCTTTGTTGAAAAATAGTTTTATTATGAATACTAAAAATAGCCATAGCTATTCCAGCAAGAATTTCAGTCAAGAATGCAACAACTATACTATTGCTAATACCTAAGGAGATATATGTTAGACCTCCGATAATTAATGCTCCTAACATCAAAACCCTGCGACTCTTATGTTTTATTTTACTTACAAGCATGGAACCAATTACATACCCTAAAGGGAAACTAGCCATAAAATATCCGTACTCTGCATAACTACCAGATAACTCACCAGTGATATAGGGAAGAGTGATAACCATCGTAACTCCCACTCCAAATTGAACAAACGCCAAAAAGACTCCTAACCAAACTATGAGGGGTTGTCTAAAAAAATAGGATAGACCCTCAATGAATTGGTTTAACCATGATTTGCGTATAGATAATGAGACTCTTGATTCTTGGATGAACAGCAGTATAAAGCCACTTGTAATAAGCAATAAGCAAACAAGCGGTAATGTGGTTTTAACACCTAAGTACTCTACAACGACTCCCCCTGCAATTGGTGCCAAGAACGTCATTAATCGAATCGTTCCATCTAAATAAGCATTTGCAGCGCTTAGCTGGTTCTCAGGAACAATTGTAGGCAAAATTGATTGATTAGCGGGTGAATATAAGGGCGTAATTAAACCTACTATGATTTGGACTGTGAAAATGTTCCATGCTTCAAGATTCCCCGTTAATAATGAAATAAGTGGGATAAGAAAAATTACACCTCTACTCCACTGTGAAAGTATCATCGTCCACTTACGGCTCCATCTATCAATAAAAGGGCCAATAAATAATTGCAAAAGCAGGGATGGTACAAAATATAATATCCACATACTTCCCAAAGCCATAGTGGAACCTGTAAGTTGATAGATAAGAATTGAATTACAAAAGGTCCCAAAGGCAGCGCCTAATTCAGAGATCACATTACCGATCCATATGAAGAGAAATGAACGGTTCTTTAATATATGCTGATTCATTTAACCTCTCACCTTTCTCTTCATCTGTTAGTCCATCTTATTCTAAGATGACACCTGCTGAACTTCCTTTATTTGATTTATTACTAAATGCATCACACTTGAAATTTTCCCCAATTTTAAGTATGACGTCTCCTAGTAAATGAATGATAATCCTTTTAGTTAGTACTTCTATATTCTTATTAAAATCCCTTTTACGACCAGTTAATCTATATTAAGAGAAAGACTGAAATGATAGGGGTTTAATTTATTTTTGAAATGAAAACGTTTATCTAAACAGATTAATGATCGAGGAAATGGAAAATTCGAGGCGAAAGGTAGAAGCCTCACTCCACTAACCGTGCAGGATAGTGACACCTGAAAAATAAAAAAAGAACGACTTTTAAACAGAGTCGTTCTCTCAAATAAAACAATCGAATTTTTAATCTTTACTCCAGTATAGTGAACTAGTAAGAGCTTGCTGCCCTATTGGGTGTGTATTCTTTTAATTCATTTGAGATTTATGCCATTTCCATGCACTTTCAATAATCTCGTCTAAATCTATTGCTGCTTTCCACCCAAGATCTTCATATATCTTATTGGCTGAAGCAACCAGTCGAGCTGGATCTCCCTGCCGACGATCTGCATATTCTATATTCGGTTTTACCCCGGTGACTTTTTCACATGTGTCTATTACATCTTTAACCGAAAATCCTTTTCCATTCCCAAGGTTGTAGATTGCCGTATTCTTCTTCCCAGACAATAGGGCTTGAAGAGCTAATATATGTGCTTTAGCTAAATCCGTTACATGAATATAATCACGAATACAAGTACCATCTTGTGTGTCATAGTCTGTACCAAACACGGAAATCTTCTCCCGTTGACCTAATAAATGCTGTAAAATAATAGGAATCAAGTGTGTTTCTGGGTCATGGCTTTCACCGATTTCTGCCGACTCATGTGCTCCAGCCGCATTAAAGTATCGCAAAACAACATAATGAAGTCCATATGCATGTGCAAAGTCACCTAAGATTTGCTCTACCATCAATTTCGAGCGACCATATGGATTAATCGGATTAGTTGGCTGTTCTTCATCAATTATATCTACATTTGGTATCCCGTAAGTAGCTGCCGTAGATGAAAAAATGAAGTTCTTAACATCATGCTTGAGCATAGTATTTAATAAAGTAATAGTTGAAGCAACATTATTTTCATAGTATTTATAAGGGTCTTGAACAGACTCACCAACTAAACTATTAGCAGCAAAATGCATAACAGCCTTAATTGGATATTTAAGAAATATATCATTTAAAACCGCTTCATCCCCTAAATCCCCTTCTATCAAGATGGCCTTCGAATCAACCAGCGAACAAAAACCGGTAGAGAGATTATCTAGAATAACCACCTCTTCTGTATTTACTAACTCTTTTACAAGATGACTTCCAATATAACCTGCACCGCCAACGACCAAAATCAAATTATATTTCTCCTTTCGAAACTACCTTCACTTGCCCTTACACTGGGAGAGGCTTTTTTCTTACTAAATTAGCGAAATGAGCCTCCAATTATTTATAGGCATTTCTTGAAGGTTTCCATGGCTAATGCATTATATTGATGGTAATCAAATTTTTCTAGTTTAGTGTTAGCATTACTAGCCATCGTAGATAACCCTTTTTCAAGCCCATTTATGCTATTTTCAACAAGTAAACCATATTTACCGTTTTCCAAAACGGTCCGGTTCGCAACAATATCAGTAGCCATGATTTTCATTCCTAACGTCATTGCCTCTAATAAAACCATAGGCTGCCCTTCATAATGTGATGACAGTACAAAGCAATCACATTTCTCCATAAACGAAAATGGATTTTCAAGCTGACCCAAAAGATGTATGGAATGATTTAAATCCAGCTCTTCAATGATGGCTTGTAAATCTTCCTTTAAAGGACCTTGGCCTAAGATATACAGCTTGCTATTTTTGTGTTTCTCATGGAAGCTTGCGAATGCACGAATCAAATTATCTTGACCTTTTTCAGGAGATAATCTTCCCATATTGACAAAATTAAAATCATTTTTATTAGGATATGGGACGAATTGATTATTTACTTCCAACCCATGCACTTCTTGTACGATTAACGCCTGTTTATCCAACCAACCTAGGGATATCCCGTCCTTTAATATATGAGTATACGTACCAAGTTGAGTAACTGCTTCTTTATCGAATTCAACAATCCACCCATTAAAGGTTGGCCCATCTTCCACGATCATGGCATCTTGTAACCCATACGGTTTATCCCAAATATTATAATTTCCTAACTGGATTTCTGCAGTGCCGCGCACTTCCCGTTCTTTTAACACTATTGGCTCGTCTATCATTTCAAAGGCCCCCGTATTTAGCCAGCCAATTTTCTTATTGTCTATTACGAAAAGGTAATAGCCGCCTTTTCTGGTTCTGTTGTATTTTATGATTTTGACGGTTTGCCCTTCAAAATCGATTGCCTTAGTTACTCTTTTAGCCTTGTAATTCGGATAAGCCTTTGACCAAATTGTATGGTCTTCCGGTTTAGTTATTTTTCCATACTTCTGTTCACTGGTGTTTACTTCCTTCAACGTTCTATTATCAATCTTATCAATGAATTTTTTATTACTTTTATAGTTTCTGGATATCATATACTTTCTTTTAAAAATGATTTGCAGCTTGTCCTTAAAGCTCGTGTTTTCATTGATTGTACACTGTTCAAGCATGGATAAAGCTGAATTATCCACCCAGCCGATTACCGTACGATTTACGGATATTCTACTATAAATCGAATGTTGGGTTTTTACTTCCTTATCGACCTTCACGATTATGCCTTTAAAATCTTGACTGCCAGAAACTTTGTATGAACCTTCAATCTTATATGGCATCGACCAAATGAAGTTTCCTCTTGGTCTTACTAGCCTTGCGATTTTATCAAGTTCCTTTTCGTAAATAATACTGTCTGGCAAGAACTCTACAGCCTCTTCGTTAATCCAGCCGATTATTTGATTGTTGAAGCTGAATTTGTAAAATGTATTATGATTAACATTGGCTTTTCTAGAAATCATAATTTCAGCATTTTCAAATCGTTCTTCTAGAGGGAATTGAATGGCATCCACATTCCCGGGAAGGGTATTCCAAGCATGATTATTTCTAACATCCCTTAATATCGCTCTTGCTTTGAAATTCTCTGTAGTAGTCAATGAACTTTCGTTATTTTCTACGAATTCAGATTTCTCTGAATCTATTTGAAGGATTTTATCCGGGTTGATAGAATTCATTACATAGTCGAATTTATCATAGTCTGCATACTGCATTAGATTCTTTCTGTTTAATTCCATTGTTCCCTTAGAAACACTTACAAGTTTATCAAATCGATTATATACGGAAAAAAGTCCCCTTAGATTTATCCGATGAGGCCTCCTTCCATTAATCACTCGCTCACTATCAGATAGCAAATCATTATGCATATAACAAACTTTCTTTTTTGTGTCTGCAGCTAGGAGGAATTTAGCCCAATAATGGCTATACCCACTAAAATCAATAACAAAATCAAATTTAGTTTTACCGAATAAACGTGCATGTTCTCTAATATAGGCACTTTCCGGGTAAAACTTTTTCCCTAAGAAGCCTGTTTCCCCTCTGTTATGGATGAATTTATCCTTATACACTTCCAAAAATTTATACACAGGCAATCCAGGTTTAAAAAGAAAACGCACATTCTTATTTACCTTGTCCATATTTTTTAAGACCTCATACGAGTGAGGAGTAGCAGTAAAACAGCTTACATCATATTTGTCATAATCAATGTTATTCATTAAGTTAAGAAAAGAGGATGTAATTCCGTTATCCCTCAATCCGCCAGGATAAATCAATATTTTTTCCTTTGAGGAATCTAGACCAGTAATTGTGTTTAGTTCTTTCGTAGACTTATTAAATAGATTAAGGACAATTCTCTCTGTTACATTCCCATCCTCGTAGTTTGTGAACTTTTGCTGCATGTTTTTATATTTATCAGAATAAAACAGTTTTACATTTTTAATATCTTTAATTGCATGAGCTAATTCTTTTGAGTTAAAAAGCATTGGGCCTGGAAGCTCATCGTTTTGAAGATATTGCCCTCTTTCCTCTGTATAAACATCCGTATCCCAAGTGTAAAATAGAATTGGCTTATTAGTAACAAGGAAATCAAAGAAGATACTAGAATAATCAGTAATAAGCAAATCAACAGTAGCAAGCAATTCATTTGTATCCACATAATCAGGGATTAACCTATTTTTAATTTCTGTATGCTTATTAGCTTCTTTATATAGAAAAGGGTGCACCTTAATCAATAAATTATATTGTTCACCGATTTGACTTTCTAAATAATTTATATCTGCAATGATTTGAAGAATATCATTATCCACTTTGGCAAGATTTGTTCCCTTCCAAGTTGGGGCGTATAAAATATTCTCTTTGCCATCGTTGATTTTCAAACCTAGAGTTCTTAGATAGTCCTTAAACTCCTTCGGATTCGTATTAAGAGTTAAATCGATCCTAGGATATCCTTCTTCTACAATTTTCCCTTTATACAATCCGTTTAACTTATAGCTTCGTGTAAATATGTCTGTAGTATGGGCATTAGGGCTCAAAATATAATCTGCACTTAAAAAGTTCCTTACAACGTTTTGAGAGACCGAGGGGTTGCCTGGTATGTCAAAGCCCATACTCTTAAGTGGTGTCCCATGCCATGTATTAATGTAAATTTGGTCGATTTTAGGTATGAAGAAAGATTGGAATGTTGAGTTATTGATTAAATACTCACTTGTTGCTAAATACTTTAAATAATCCTTTGAATTACGTTGCACAAATTTAACATTAGGCATATCTTTATACTTCGATATGACACCTGAAAGAGCACTAAAATTTTGAATAGACCATATATGCATAAAATCTTTAAAGTCTTGATTTTCTATCATATATTTAAACATCGCGTAGGGACTGTCAGTTATACTGTTTCCATCACGACTCTCATATAGAATTGTGTTTTTTTGCACGTTTAATTTCTCATAATACTTTGCATATCTATTTACACGTTGATGTTTTTCCTTTAATAAGAAATTAGCAATCGGCTGTTTAAGGAAACTAACTTTTCTTTTTATTACCTTCTTATTCACCAAATAGGCATCCCCTTTTATGAATTAATATTCACCATTCAAAATTACAATTACCTTTCATTAACAAAAATAACAACTATGAATGATCAATAGTTGGAGATTTTTTGATATTAAATTAAAACGAAACAATTTGATAATTAGCAGCAAATAAACGAACCCCTTACTTACTGCTTTTTCGTTTATGACTTTCAATACTCTTTGTTGTGTAGAAAGATACTTCCTTTATCCTTGGCAAGTAAATTATTTCACAAGGCCTAAAATGAGAAATTGAAGTGTCCCATAGCTATAAGCTCTCACATTTTTCACCATAATTTTCTTCAAACGGTTTTATCCAGAAAGATAATTGAAACTTCCGTCATGTTTATGGGAAGCAATCAACAGATAATTTATTAAATTAATCCGTTGAAATGACAGCGATAAACAACCAATATCTTTGATAACTTACATAAATGGCTGAAAAGGTATTCATCCAATATTATCTAGAGAGTGAAAGTAAATAATCTATTTGCTTACTGCCTTATGCTTTTTGAGTATACTTTCCAATTCTCTTAAAATGTCGTCTCTCAATTCAGGACGTTGTAGGGCAAATTCAATGGTAGTTTTTACAAAGCCATCTACAACTCCGACATCATGTCTTTTCCCTTCAAAATCATAGGCAAATACTGTTTGAATTTCGTTTAGTTTTTGAATGGCATCAGTTAACTGAATTTCACCACCAGCACCAGTTTCATGCTTAGCTAAAAAGTGAAATATTTCTGGGGTTAAAATATATCTCCCCATAATGGCTAAATTAGATGGAGCTGTTCCTTGTTCTGGTTTTTCAACAAAGTTATTAACTTCGTACCTTCTACCATCTTGAGTAAGCGGGTCAATGATACCATACCTATGCGTTTCGCTTTCATTAACGGATTGTACGCCAATAATAGACGAACCTGTCGCATCATATTCATTTATTAATTGACGCAATGAAGGTACCTCGCTTTGAACGATATCATCACCTAAAAGTACGGCAAATGGCTCATCTCCAATAAAATTACGGGCGCACCAGATAGCATGTCCAAGGCCTCTCGGCTCTTTCTGCCTAATGTAATGGATATTGGCTAAATTTGATGGATATTGTACTTTCTCCAATAAATCAAATTTTCCATGATCCCTCAAATTATTCTCTAGCTCATAGGCATTATCGAAGTGATCTTCTATCGCACGTTTATTCTTTCCTGTGACAATAATAATATCTTCAATGCCTGATTTTACAGCTTCTTCTATAATATATTGAATAGTTGGTTTATCCACTATTGGTAGCATTTCTTTTGGCATTGCCTTTGTAGCAGGTAAAAACCTTGTTCCCAATCCCGCTGCAGGTATAATTGCCTTTTGTACTTTTTTCATTAATTTGTAGCTCCTTCATATTTTAGAAAATGTAAAACAAAAAAACCTTTCAACAATTACAATTGTTGAAGTTTTATTAATCAAATGGATACCTCTTATAATTTTAAAAAAATTCATATAGGTAATTAACTGATTATTTTTCCAGTATTTATAATGAATTGAAAAAACACTAAAAATTTCATAATTACATTATTGATAGTAACATAGACTCATTTTTTGTAAATATTTTAGCCTACATTCAATAATATTTGTAATTATTAATATTTTAAGGTAATTTCATATTTTGATGATGCCTTTTACTAGCATTTCTCCTCATAGCTTCTTAGTATAACTACGGTGGAAGTGAACCTAATCCATCAGATTTTGATTTTTTCAATTCATTAGAATAGGTAATACCAGTAAATTGGTAGCAAAGAACGTGGCTCTAGAGGGTAAAAAGGACGTATCATCCAGATATATATTGACATACTACATGGTAGTAATCCCAAAACAAAAAGGAGTATCGAGGATTTTCCTTTGATGAGGATATTATTGATAGTGTAGACAAAAGGAAAAAGCTAGAATTAGTAATCCAAGCACTGAATTTGTCCAATGGCGGTATTCGCCAGTACAAGTCGACTCTATTATAGAATGGAAGAATATTGATTTACTTGTAAATATAAATACACCTATAATATATTCAATCTTTGCCATTCCTTGTTAGTCAGGTACGTTCACCCTTTTTATTTTATTTGATATCCCTGACTTATTAGGCGATATTCTGAGATGCTCTCATTCTCTATTCTAGATAATCAAAGAGTTAAGTTTCCTTCGAATATTGTCACTGCATTTCCAGAAAGTTTAACTATATCTTCTACTACTTCAACCTTTATTACGCCCCCTCTTTCTGACGCTTGATAAGCTTGAAATATATTTTTGTTCAGCTTACTTTTCCAATATGGCCCTAAACAACAATGTGCAGATCCTGTTACATAATCTTCATTAAGGCCTTGGGCTGGAGAAAAGAAACGAGAAACAAAGTCATATTCACTCGAATCTGATTGACTCGTTACAATGATGCCGCGAATCGGTAACTGAGCAATTAAGTCTATATCGGGATTTAAGTTTCTTACGATTTCTTCTGATTGAACTTCAATTAGGTAATCCCATTTGTTTTGACCAACATAAGTAGGATCAACGCCTAAAGCCTTAATTAGTAAGTCAGGAGCAATAGCCTCCTTCTCCATTAATGACGGAAATTCCAACTGTACCATTCCATCTACCAATTTTGATTTAAGAACTCCACTTTTCGTTTGATAGACAATCGGTTTATTCTTTTGTATGTATCCTTTTCCCCATAAAAAGAAAGAACTTGCTAGTGTTCCGTGACCGCAAATAGGTATTTCAATAGAAGGAGTAAACCATCGTAAATTACATTCATTTTTATGAAGATTAATAATAAATGCAGTAACAGGTAAATTAGTCTCTTTAGCTACCTTTTGCATCCACTCCGGATCCTTTTCCTCGCTAAGCAAACAAACAGCAGCTGGGTTCCCTCTAAACGGTTGGTCTGTAAAGGTATTGATAATAGTTAATTCCATCAAGTAAGCCTCCGGTAAAAAGTATTGTTAGCTACATATTTCTACTCCAAAGATCACAATCCCTTTGTAAACCTTACTCAAAATTTTGGTTAGTTGTACTAGGATGCTTAAACACCTTCTCCAACTTCGTTAACACATTACCACTTTCATCTTTTCACAAAAAATCCTTCTACCAGTGGTATCGGCATAAGCTGCTCGTTATTGACTACTTTATTAAAATAATAGAAACACTTATTAGGCAATTCAGCTTCAAAAGGCAAAAACAAAAAAATAACATTTTTTTCAAACCGTTTTGAGGTTTGTCTCGTTACCTATAGTACAAAGAATTTTCCCTGAAAGGAGAGAAGAAAGACGTGAAGAAAATTTTTTTTGTTGTTGGTTTGATATCAATAATGATTGTCGTGTTAGGATTTTCAACCGAAACGGATTCTAAACAGGGTCTAGCTGTCAACGATGTTGTAAAAGCATACGGCCCAGGTGGACCTCTTGGACCAATCAAGGAATTGGCGGATCAGTTTACTAACGAAACGGGAATAAAAGTTGAAGTAACTGCAGGACCCGAAGCAAAATGGATTGATCAAGCCAAACAGGATGCCGACATTATTTACGGAGGGTCCGAGTATATGCTGACTGATTTTATGCTTAATCATCCGGGTATCATTAATGAAAAAACCCGTACAGAATTGTATGCACGTGCAGCCGGAATTTTGGTTAGAAAGGGAAACCCCAAGAATATACAGTCTTTAGAGGATTTAACGAAGAGAGGCGTAAAGATTATAGATGTTAATGGAGCTGGACAACTGGGACTATGGGAGGATTTAGCAGGAAGAAAAGGGCTTATTCCTGGAATTAGTAGCAATATTGTTATTTCAGTAAAATCTAGCCAGAAGCAATCGATTTATGGAAGGCAAATTCTAAATACGACGCCTGGATTACGTATGAATCCTGGCATTACCGTCTGTCAGACGTGACAGAACTGGTTCAGCTTCCTGAAGAAGATAAGCTCTATAGAGGAACTCCAGTAAGTATAACAAGCAAGACCAACAACAAAAAAGAAGCAAAACAATTTATTAATTATCTAAAATCTGATACATCCCATAAAGTGTTTCAAAAGTGGGGATGGAAATAAATAAGTGAGGAGTGGGATTATATGAAAAAATGGATGTTTATTTTAATGACTTTTACAATGGTGTTGGTTTTAGGAGCATGTGGAAATGACGCTAAAGATTCTATTAAGAAGGATCAAGTGGTGAATAGCACAGCTGATGATACCGCCGATAGCCTGAAATCATTGGAGAGTGGAACTACGAGCGGGTACCTGGCTGATTCCAAAGGAATGACACTGTATTATTTCAAAAAGGATGAATCCGGAAAAAGCAATTGTGCTGGTGAATGTTTAGAAAATTGGCCGCCGTTCATGGCAAAGGATTTCAATGTGCCAAAGGGCTTTGACAAAAAAGATTTTGGAATAATTAAAAGAGAAGACACTGGGACAGAGCAAGTAACTTACAAAGGATTTCCGCTTTACTATTTTGTAAAGGATAAACAAGTGGGAGATGTCAATGGTGAAGGTGTGAAAGATGTTTGGTATATTGTAAATAATGAAACAGTTTTTCCAAAATAAGAAAATATAGGGAACGATCAAATAAAAGTGATCGTTCCTGTTGTTTGTTTTCCAAATTTACTTGGTGAGGAGTTGCAGGTGCGATTGGAAGAAAAACTTGATAAAGAATTAATGGCATTAGTAAAGAATAAGTATCGTCCTGCTCTGGAAGAACTTTATGACCGGTATATTAAATTAATCTATGGCTTTATTTTTAAATTCACAAATGGAAATGAAGAAAAAACAAAAGAGATTGTGCAGTTAGTTTTTTTAAAGCTTTGGACGACAAAAAGCAGTTATAACCCCGAAAAGGGAAACTTTGTGAATTGGCTTTTGACTGTTACACGGAATGTATGCGTGGATTATGTTCGTAAAGACAGTATTCATATTCGGAATAACAAACAAATGGATTTGAGCAAGCCCATTGATATAGAAGATCCGAATAATGATATAGAAAATGGACTTATAAACAGTGAAATTGCCAAAGCAAAAAATAAGTTAAGCAAGCCGCAAAAAAGACTAATAGATTTACTATATTGGAAAGGCTATTCGCTAACGGAAATTGCCAAAATTGAAAATGAACCGATTGGGACCATCAAGAGCAGACTACATCAGTCTCTCAAGCAGTTGAAAAAGTATTTGGAAGTAGGTGATTTGTAAATGAGTATAGAATGCGATAACCTGCTTTCATTTTTATCAGATGAGCTGGAAGAAAAAGAAAAAAAGGCATTCGCGGAACACTTAATCCACTGCCCCGAATGCACCAGGGAGTATGATCAAATGACGGAAGCCTGGAATTCATTGAAGTGGGATTTCGAGGAATTTGCCCCCCCTTCTTCCCTAAAATCGGAAGTTATGAATTTTGTATTTGAGAGTAATCCTGAAATTCCTGTGCGAAAGGTGAAGAAATGGAGCAGTTTTTTCCGGAAACAGTTTACGCCTATTACTTCAGGGCTCTTGCTGGCCACTCTAGTTTTGGTGATCGTTCTGTTAAATTCCAATGTGCAACTAAAAAAAGAACTCTCAGCTATCAATCTGCCTGTAGAGGTTGAAACGACACTTTCTTTACAGCCTGCTGATAAGACGGCTGTAAATATGAATACTGACGGAGTTGCATATGTTTTGCAACAAGGTGAAGAAAGAAGATTAGTCGTACAGATTCAGAATTTGCCTACTCTTAAAGAGTCAGAGGTTTATCAAGTATGGCTGCTGAATAAAGGCAAACGGGCTAATGCAGGAACTTTCAAGCCTGATGAAGCTGGCACAGGATTGTTGACATACAAGCTTATATTAAATGATCAATTCAATCAAATCGGCATCACAAAAGAACCAGACCCAAATGGTACACAGCCGAGAGGTAAAAAGATAGTTGGATCTTCATGACAATGAGAGACTTGCCTACATGGGGAGTCTCTTTTTTGGGATATTTTTCAGACCATACCTAAAGGAGTTTAATCATCCAATTGGCAGTTTCGATATTGTTCGATAAAATCGCAAATGCTAAAGAAAGTACATATCAGATATGTACTTTCTTTTTTTATACTATTGAACTAAGCTGACGAACACCATAGAAGAATGGCTATTCATCTACTACGTTGTTCCTTTCATACAAAGAAACAGCTGCTTAAAGGTCCTTCATCCTTTTTAAAGTATAAACTAAATACTCCCAGTTATTTATTGCTGAAGGGATACTTAGGTGTTCATCGGGTGTATGTACGGCAAACATATCCGGCCCGATTGAAACAGCATCTAATCCTGGTATCTTATCTATGAAAACCCCACACTCGATCCCTGCATGCACAGCAATGATTTCAATCTCGTTATTATACTTTTCATTATATGTTTGTTCAAATAATTTCTTGAGCTTCGATTCAGGATTATATGGCCATTCCGGATAATCCGCATCTATTAATAGTTCACATCCAAGCATTTCCGCTAACACTTTTGCCTGAGTAACCATATTGTATTTCATGCTTTTGACCGAACTTCTGATTTCACTTTCGAATTTCATTTCTGTATCCGTTGTTGTTACGACCCCTAAATTCGTCGAGCTCTCAACCAATCCTTCTATTCCCATATTCATCCCCTGAACACCATGTGGGATTAACAGTAAGGATGTAATGGCTTTACGCACCGTTTCTTTGGACAAAACTTTTGTAGAGGCGCTATCGCTTTTTTCAAATCCAATCCATACTTCTGGGTCGGAAGATTGTAGTTCATTTTTAAACGTTTCATCCCACTGCTGGATTTTCTCAGCAATCTTCTGAACATCGTCTAAATGAATCAGAACACTTGCCTCTGCTTCGCGAGGAATCGCATTTCCTTTTAGACCTCCACTAATTTGCTGTACAGAGCAAGGGAATTCTGTTGTTAAATCCTGTAACAATCTACCCAATAGTTTATTGGAATTCCCTCTTTCCTTATTGATTGATATACCAGAGTGACCGCCTTTTAACCCTCTAATACTGATACAGTATGTTACTTCAGTATTTGACGCAGGTTCCCATATAATAGGAAGGATTTGCCTAACGCGTATTCCTCCTGCACTGCTAACTAGCAGCTTCCCATCTTCTTCTGAATCAATATTAATCAAAATTTTACCCTCAAAGTGAGATGCATCAACATCAAGAGCGCCATTCATTGTCGTTTCTTCTTCAGTAGTGATAACTACTTCAAGAGAAGGATGCGGAATATCATTTGAATCTAATAAAGCTAAAGCATAAGCAACTGCAATTCCGTTATCCGCCCCTAATGTTGTACCCGTAGCATACAACATGTCCCCTATAATCCTTAATTGAAGAGGATCTTTCTCAAAATCATGAATAGTTTCCTTATTCTTTTCGCAAACCATATCCATATGCCCCTGGATAATTACGGTGGGAGCACTATTATAACCAGCTGTAGCGGGCTTTTTTATTATGACATTTAATGTTTTATCCTGTACTACCTCCAGGTTTCGATCTCTTGCAAAGCGAACCAGATAGTCACTAATCTCTTTCTCATTACCTGACCCTCTTGGGATATTGGATATCTCCTCAAAGTAATGAAACACTGGATGACTTGTTAACTCTGCTAAATTGCTATACATAGGATACACCCTCTCATTTAACTTATTTGTTATGCCCAAATTCAATATCTCCATCAACTTTTTAATCATATGTATCTTTTTCTTCACAAAATCATATTATCCTTTTCGTTTTTCCAGAATGGAACGCAACCACTTTTGTAAAAAATGGATACAGGATGTAACCAAGGTAAACGCCAATCATATTCAATATAAGATCATCAACATCCAAACTTCCTCGTCGAAAAACATACTGACAGATTTCAATGCTCAAGATCGAGAAAAATGGATAAAGAAATTTCCGAAAAGAGGACAACTCTTTCCCCTCCCTGGACATCAAGTACAGCCCAAATGGAATAAACAATCCTACATTGGCGCTAAGGTTATAAAAAGACACAAGCCAGTTAGTTTCGTTCGACAAATAAGA